>CALEYA010000109.1 GCA_937926215.1 uncultured Croceitalea sp.
AACTCATTGGCGGTCTTTTTGGCCTCATCGGCAAAGTCACTGGCAGCTTCCTTGGCATCACCTGCCGCTTCTTTTGCGGCATCTTTTGCTTTGTCAAAGGCTTCTTCTGCCTTATCCCCTAAATCTTTGTTTTCTTCACTCATAATTGTGTTTTGTTGATTAATTGGATTCTAAAAGTAACAAAATTATGGATCGCTACAGAAACGCTTTATCAACAGGTTCCCAGAGTTCCAATTTATTGCCTTCCGGGTCTAGGATCCAGCCAAATTTTCCATAGTCGTATTCTTCGATATCCCCAACAATGGTAACCCCTTCTTTTTTAAGTTCCTCCAAAAGGCCCACAAGGTTTTCTACCCTAAAGTTCATCATAAACGGTTTCTTGCTAGGGGCATAGTAAGTCGTATCTTCCTTCATAGGGCTCCATTGTGTGGAGCAATCGTTCCCTTCCTTGTCTTTCCACCAAAAGGTACAGCCGTATCGGTCGGTGTTCATCCCCAAGTGGTTTTTGTACCACTCCTTGATTTTATCGGGATCTTTGCTTTTAAAGAAAAATCCGCCTAAGCCTGTCACTCTATTTTTCATCCGTATTGCTCTTTGTGAAGAAGAAATTTATTTTTTAGCTGTACTTTTCTCGTATAGGGCAATCCACTGTTCTGGGGCCATTTTTTGGCAGAGCTCCGCAATTAAATCATAAGGGATTGTCTCTACCTTCTTAAAACGGATACAGCTTTTGCCCATATCCAATTTGGTTTTTACATGTTTTGGATATTCGTTTACAAACCATTCGTATAATTTGGTGTCCGCATAAATTCCAGAATGGTAGAGAGCTACAAAGTTCTTTTGCGAAGCTATATTGATGAAGGGAAGTGGTAGTTTGGTATCACAATGATAGCCTTTGGGGTATAAAGAATGCGGAACTACATATCCTATCATTTTATAACTGATGCATTCCTCAAAACCGGCAGGGAGGTTGTTCTTTACGGTCTCCCTTAATTTTGAAACGGCCGTTTTTCTTTCATCGGGGAGTTTGGAAATATATTCCTCTACGGTGGTGGCGTCTATGGTCATCTTTTTCTATTTACGTTGAAGGATTAATGAAGAAATTAAGGAAATAATAAAACCGATCACAAAAACGGTCAAACCCATAATGGCAAAAGTGAACATTGGATTGGTAAATGTTGTCTTTTGCGCTTCAAGTTCCTGGAGTTTAATTTTGAATTCATCCGTAGGGAGGGTAGCTTCCATTTCTGCTACGGACCGGGCATAGTAGTCGTCCATGAAATCCGGATTCAAAAACTCTACATAAATAACATCCAAAATTCCGAAAGCAATGGCAACGATAAGACTGATGAGCAATCCAATGGTCAATGCTTTTTTAAAACTGATCGAACCGCTATTTTCAGTATCCCTAAATTGCTTTATTCCAAAAAAAACAAAACTTAAGGAGAGGATCATTACGGAATAACCGATTAACTCTTGTACGGTATAGCTTTGACCATCTGCCAAAAACCAAGCCGCCAAGAACAATACACAAATAGTAATGGCCCCAAAGAGTCCAAAACGTAATACAATTTTTCTCATGTGATGTGGTTTAAGAATTACACCCAAAACTAACTTTAACGCAGAAAAATCGGTTCATACTAAAGTACTAAAATCCTAGTACTTTGGTCGGAACCTTGATCAGGCATCTATAATTTGGTGTTCTTTGGCTTTTTGGATGGCTTGGGTCCTGCGCTTTACGTCCAGTTTAACGAACAAACTTGAAACGTGGGTTTTGATAGTGCTTTCCGATACGAATAGCGCATCTGCAATTTCTTTGTTGGAAAGCCCTTTGATAAGATGTTGCAACACCTCATATTCGCGGTCACTTATCCCAAGCGCTTTGATTTTTTTAAAATCGATTTCCCCAGTCTCTATGGCATTGGTTTGGGCATTGTTCTTTTTTAGATAAAAACCGACAACCAAAAAGGTCAATGCTACCAACGCGATAACCAGCTCCACCGAGGCGTCCCCGGCCATGTAGGTATATTTGCTGAGCTGCAACAAGACCAGCAGCGCAATAATTAAGCTCGAAAAAACAAAAATGGTTTTTTTCACCAACTAAAGTTAGCAAAATTTAGCCTTCACCTTATCCACTATGGTTTGGGCCAGTTTTTCATGGCTTTCGACGGTCCATCCCGCCACATGGGGGGTCAATAATACATTGGGCGCTTTTCTGAGGTACTTAAAGGGTTTTGGTTTGTTCATAAAAAAGTCGCTAAAATCAAATGACTTTTTTTCATATTCCAAAACGTCCAATCCGGCGCCCAAAATTTGACCGGATTTTAGCCCCTCCACCAAATCTTTGGTGACCACGCAGGTTCCCCGGGCCGTGTTCAATAGCCAGAACGGCTTTTGAAAGGCGTTGATGAATTCCGTATGTACCATCCCTATGGTACGTTCCGTTTGGGGTACGTGTAGGCTAATGACATCGGACTTTTGTTGCAGTTCCAGAATTCCTACTTGTCTTGCGTTATCATCGCCAACCCCACCTACAATATCATAGCAAATGACTTCTACGTCAAAACCGCAAAGTTTTTTGGCAAAGGCCTTGCCCATATTTCCATAACCGATGATCCCTACCGTTTTTCCATCGAGCTCCACACCACGGTTTCCCTCTCGGTCCCATATACCCTTTCTAACTTCTTTATGGGCCTTGTTCATTTTATTTAAGAGTGCCAAGAGCATTCCCAAGGTATGTTCCCCAACGGCATTTCTATTGCCTTCCGGTGCGCTTGCCAAAAAGACCCCTTTTTCCCTGGCGTAAGTGGTGTCAATGTTTTCCAAGCCGGCCCCTACACGTCCAATGAACTTTAAGTTGGTGGCCTTATCCAAAAATTGCTTGTCCAGCGTAAATCGGCTTCGGATGACGATCCCGTCATACTGTGCTATCTTTGCTTCAATGGCTTCTTTTGTGCCGGTATAGTCTTCGTGGTTTTCAAAACCCAATTCCGCAAATTGCGCAATAAGCAAGGGGTGATTGGTGTCTAAGTGGAGGATTTTCATGATAGTTAGTCGTTGTTGGTCGGTAGTCGGTAATCTATTGGCCGGGTCGTTTGCATCTCCCAATTGCCATCAAGGTATCGTTATATTTTTGGGTAATGTGTTTGTGTCATTTCATGCGCCACATCACCTGTATGTGCCGTGTTTTGTTTTTCAAAGAGCAAGAGGTACACTTCTTCACCTTCTTTGGTAGAAGGGCAATGTTCCACGCCTTTGGGAACTACGATAATCTCGCCTTCGTTCACCACCTCCGTCCGGTCCCTAAACTTCATATACAAGGTCCCTTTTAAAACCTGAAAGAGTTCGTCTTCCTCCTCATGGGCATGCCAGACAAACTCCCCTTGTATTTTTGCTAAGATGACCTGCATATCATCAACGGTCGCAATTTGATGCGGATGCCATTGTTTGGAGAACAAACCGTGTTTTTCTTCTAGGTTGATGGATTTCATATTCAGTGTTTTTAAATTCCTAAGATGGCCTTTGCGATCCAAAAATAAATCAGGATTCCAAAAATATCATTGCTTGTTGTTATAAACGGTCCGGTAGCAATAGCGGGGTCAATATCCCGCTTATGCAAAAACAAGGGGATAAAAGTGCCAATAATACCTGCAACTACAATAACGGCTACCAAAGAGACCGATATGGCCAAGGCGGTATAAAAATCCCCTTTCCAAAACCAGGTGAACAGCAATAACAATGCAGCTAAGATGACCCCGTTTAAAAGGGCCAACAGCATTTCTTTGACCAGCCTGTTGGAGATGCTCCCCTTTAGGTCATCATTGGCAAGTCCTTGTACGATAATTGCACTGGATTGTACGCCAACGTTTCCGGCCATGGCCGCAATCAAAGGGGTAAAAAAGAAAAGGATGGCATGTTGGCTGATCATCTCTTCAAAACCGCCCATGATCCCTGCGGCCCCCAGCCCTCCGATCAGGCCTAAAATGAGCCATGGTAAGCGTGCACGTGTAAGCTCCCAAATACTATCGTCCGCTTCCACATCTTGCGAAATACCCGCGGCCATTTGGTAATCCTTGTCGGCTTCCTCTTTAATGACATCTACAATATCATCAATAGTGATCCTACCGACCAGCCGGCCTATTTCGTCTACCACGGGAATGGCTTCCAAATCGTATTTGGACATTATTTTAGCTACTTCCTCCGGGTTTTCGTTCACGTTAACAGCATCTACCTTTGGGATATATACATCCTTTATTTGGGCGCTGTTTTTTGCCGTTAGCAAGTCTTTAAGGGAAAACCGTCCCATGAGTTTTTCTTCATCGTCCACCACATAAATGGAATGGACCCGTGTTACGTTCTCCGCCTGTTCCCGCATTTCCTTCATACAAGCAAGTACGTTCCAACTGTCCCGCACCTTTACCAATTCTTTGGCCATAAGACCCCCCGCAGAATCCTCATCATAACGTAAGAGGTCCACAATATCTTTGGCATGCTCACGGTCTTCTATTTTAGAGATGACTTCCTGCACGATTTCCTTGGGCAGTTCCCCAACGATATCCGCGGCATCATCCGTATCCAATTCCTCAATTTCTCCCGCTATCTCCTTTGGCGAAAGATTGTTCAATACTTCTTCCCGCACATCCTCGTCCAGTTCCGTTAGTACATCGGACGTTTTTTCACTATTAAGAAGTTTTATTAAATACGTAGCTTCTTCCCCGCCAAGTTCATTGGTGATTTCCGCAACATCCGCATAATGGAACTCTTTCATCCTCAGACGCAGCTTGGCATCGTTCTGATCGGCGATCAGCCCTTGGATTTCCGCTACGAGTTCGTCTGTAAGTTTAAATGGAATCATCGGCAATCTTGTTGGTCAATGCTATGAATTCTTCAACGGCCAACTGTTCTGGCCTTTGGTCAAATATAGTATCTTCTTTAAGACTATCGGAAAGATTAAAGCTTTTGAGGCTGTTGCGCAGGGTTTTTCTTCTTTGGTTGAAAGCCGTTTTTACCACTTTGAACAACTTGGCTTCGTCGAAATCTACCGAAAGCTGTGCTATCCGGGTGAGTTTCAATACCCCGGATTCTACCTTGGGCGGTGGGTCAAAAACTTGCGGGGGTACGGTAAACAGGTATTCCGCACTATAAAACGCCTGTACCAATACCGAGAGTATGCCATAAGTTTTACTGCCTTTATCCGCACAAATACGCTGGGCTACCTCTTTTTGGAACATTCCGGAAAATTCTGGAATACTCTTTCTATGCATTAATGCCTTGAAAACGATCTGGGTAGAAATGTTGTACGGAAAGTTGCCGGTAATCGCAAATTGTTCGTTCCCATAATATTTCTGCAAATCGAATTTTAAAAAATCGGCCTCCAGAATATGAAAAGGGTTTCCTTGTTCTAAAATTTTAGGATGTTCGAGTGGAAAATGGTCGTGAAGATACTGTATGGACTCTTGGTCCAAATCCATGACCGTTAGGTCCATTTCCTTTAATAAGAGGTATTTGGTAAGGACACCGGTACCCGGCCCAATTTCAAGAACCTTGGTGTATCCTTTTAAGGAAAGGGTGTTGCCTATTTTTTGGGCAATGGTTTCATCTTTTAAAAAATGTTGGCCAAGGTGCTTTTTTGCCTTTACAAAACTGGGGTCCTGCGCCTTGTTACCGTATTTTTTATGTGATGTTGGTTGCCTTTGTTTTCCTCTTTTGCCCATGCAAGGCTTTTGGGCACAAGATAGAAAGTTCAATCCACATTTGGCACATATATCCAGGCTTTTGCAGAAGACTGCAAAGTGGCCAAAACCCTGGAATAGGCCAAACTTTCGTACAGGTCTATTTTATAAAGTTCATAATTTGATACTTGGTACAAGGTGCCCTCAACGATGTCGTTTTGATTGCCGCTTGGCTTTACGATGGGATATTTGCCCATCATTTTTTTTTCATGTTTGATGTATCCTGCTAAGATGTCCTTAGTTCCTTTTAATTTACGGTCCAGTATTTTTTCCTGTACCTCGCTATCTTGTAATGTGCCGTATGAAAAAAGAAGTTGTGTAGTTTTCAAATGTGTTGCTCGCTAATGATTTCTAATTCAGTCCTAAACGCCACAAATTTATTAGGGAACATACGCGCACCTTCAGCACGCAGTTTATCTGCGTCCTCCTGGTAATAAGCTTTTAAGGTTTCTTGATTTTCTGTGGTGTATTGTACGGAGTAGGTTGCACCACCCATCTCCTCATCTACGCGTACACGGCACATTTTAGCTTTGGTAAATTTATTGGTTGCCAGCATATCCGGAATATGTTTTTCTTGCATCCATTTTAACCATGCATCAAGCACGTTCTCATCAATGTTAATAGTGACGTTATAAATTAACATGTGGTAATTTTTCGGGGGAACGTAAAATTGAACTCTATAACGTTATCAAGATAAGCACTAATTGATAAAATCACCTCTTAGTTTTCTAAAATTTTTTCGCGCTTGAGGAAAATAGTAGCTATCTTGATAGTTGTAGATAATCTTCTCGTAATGTTCTTTTGCCTTTTCCGTATCCTTATATACGGTCTCGTACAATTGGGCCAGTTTAAAGTAGGCATCGTCTGCCAGAATACCGGTAGCGTAGAACTCCACGATTTTCCGATAGTTAAATTTAGCACCATCATAGTTCTTGGTTTCCTCATAGAGTTCCCCTTGTTTTAGCAAGGCTTCGTCCTCTATTTTTTCACCTTTGTGATTTTGTAGAATATCTTCTAATTCTGTAATTGCCGCTGCCGTTTTCTTTTGATAGGCCAACAAATCTGCTTGCGCGTATTTTTTTAAGGCGGTTTGGGTAGAATCTTCTAGGGAATTGTCCGAAATCAAAAGGCTTAACTGCATAGCGTCATTAGCAATAAGTTGGGAGGTAGACCCACGAAGTACTTTTAACTGGGTGAGTGCCCAATCGAAATCACCTTTGTAAAAGCTGGTCTGCGCTACTTTAAAGCGTGCATCTTGACCAAGGACATCGTTTTTAAGGCTTTTCTGTATTTGCGAAAAGTAGATAAGGGCTTCATTGAATTTTTTATCAAAAACCAAAATATCACCCAAAGCCAATTTAATATGGGCCTTGCCAAATTTACCCAAACGCTCCTTCAAGCTCTTTTTGAGCATCGCTACGGCCGGTTGGGGGCGTTCTCTTTTAAAGGTGAGGAAATTGGCGTAGGCGATTTGAAGCTGTAGGGTGTTGTTCTGATACCCATAAGCCTCCAAGAGGGCTTCAAATTTTTTCTCGATGTTGTTCAGTTTTTTGGTATCGGCATTTTTTAGATCAATGTCAATAAGGCTTAGTTCCGCATTCAATATTTTAATGGAATCACTGGAATTGGAAATAATGTATTCAAAAGCCGCTTTTGCGGTTTTGATGTCGTTGTTTTCTTGGGCGATATCGCCCAAGTTGTTCAGGCGTTGTAGCGAAGCCCCATCCGTTCTTTTGTAAATGGCTTTTTCTTGGGCAAGGGCACTATTGAACTGGTTCTGCCTAACGAACAACCAACTTAACAACTCGTTCCAAAGCACATCCGGATTTTTCTGCGCATTTTGCAAAAGCACTTTTCGTAGTTTTTTATTGTTCTCATTATCGGGTTCTTCCGTAATAAAATCGTCTATATTTCGCAATACATTGGATCGGGAGGATTTTCCTTCATAAATAAGCTTTAAATAGGAAGCGTACATTTTATCAATATCCCCTTTTTCCCCATAGATACGGGCCAATTGAAAATCGTAATTAAGTTCCGGTTTTAAATCCATCGCTTTGGTGTAGGCGGCAATGGCATCATCCAATAGGGCATATTTCTGAAAGCGATAGCCCACCGCGTACCCCAAATTGGGGTTTTCTTCAATCTTTTGAACGGCTTGTGCAAAATAACCCTTGGCTTTTTCCGGCATGTCCTGCAGTAAAAAGTTATAGCCCAGTTCTACAAAGAAGGTGGGAAAGGCATAGCTCTCGCCAATTTTTTTGGTTAAAAAACCTTCGGCATCCGCATAACGTTCCAATTGCTGGTAGCAGGCCACCAAACCTTCTGCATAATCTGTTCTTCTGGGGCTTTTCTCCACGAGTTTTTCATAAAAGACCACGGCCTTTTCAAATTCCCCGTCATTAAAATATTGTTTGGCCAAAAAATCGTCCTGACCAAATGTTAACTGCGCCAAAAGCAGGTAAAACAGAAATAACTGTAATCGCATGACCCAAAGATAGCACAGAATCTAAAGAAAGTTGTTTAGACGGTGTTAAAGCCGATGAACGGTCATAACTCTTTGACCAATACACGGCTAAGCACCGTATCATAAATAATGGTCAATTTTTCTACTTTACCTTGATCGTCGAACTCAAAAACATCCGACACTTTAAAAACCACATTTGTACCGTTCTTTATGGTCCAATCGTAATCAAAAAGAACAATGATCCTGTTGCTGTTTTCCTCGGCAAATACGCCATCCAACCTAAGTTTGGAAGCATTGGTATCCTCCATAAGGCCTTTATAAAATTCCCCGGCAGGCAAGGTTCCATAAATAGGGGAGGACACCACACCATTTTTGGTGAACAGCTGTATAAGGCTGTTATGGTTGTCCGACTCTAACAGATGAAGGTAGTCTTTGGCAAATTGATGGTAGTCCATGAATTAATCAATAGTATCAAACCCGCAATACGGGACCAAGACCTTTGGAATTTTTATTCCGTCCGCGGTTTGATAATTTTCTAAAATACCGGCAAGTACCCGCGGCAGGGCCAAGGAACTGCCGTTTAAGGTATGTGCCAATTGGTTTTTACCGTTTTCATCCTTAAAGCGCAATTTTAGACGATTGGCCTGATAGGTTTCAAAATTGGACACCGAGCTGATTTCCAACCAACGGTCTTGGGCAGTGGAGAAGACCTCAAAATCGTAGGTCAATGCAGCGGTAAAACCCAAGTCCCCACCACACAATCTCAAAATGCGATACGGGAGTTCCAACTCCCTAAGGATGTCCTTTACATGCTCCACCATACCGTCCAAAGCGGCATACGAATTCTCCGGATGTTCTACCCGAACGATTTCTACTTTATCAAATTGGTGCAGCCTGTTCAAACCGCGCACATGCGCCCCGTAACTGCCGGCCTCCCTTCTAAAACATGGGGTATAGCCCGTATACCTGATGGGAAAATCTTCTTT
>CALEYA010000110.1 GCA_937926215.1 uncultured Croceitalea sp.
GTAATATTTTTTCGTTTTCCACTTTTAATTCACTCTGCTTTTTGTCAAAATCAGATTTTGCTTTTAACAAAAGGATCCCATTTTTATTTTGACTGTTAAAAAGGGAATCGGAGTGTTTTTTGAATTCTTCAAGGTACTTTAGGGTTTCCGTTACCTCCCCCATGGATTTATGATACTTGTATAAAGTTTCGGAGGCGTAGGAAATGCCCCTTAAATCATTGGTCTTCTTCGCAATATCATATGCCTTTTCGGCAAAATCAACCGCTTTTGCGTATTCTTTTTGTTTTAGCAAAACATTGGCCATTTCTTGATATCGGACGGCGTAGTTTATTTGGGAATTGTTGATGTCTCTTAACAGTTCTATGCTTTTCTGCAAGGCATCATAGGCCAAATCATACTGCTTCAATTTGTTGAACAATTGGCCCTCATAAAGATATAGTTCCCCTAAAAGGAATGCCTGCTTATGTTTCTTTAAAAAATCTTTGGTTTCTGCGATCAACGTTTGCGCTTCCTCTGTTCTAACTAAATCGACATAGATATCCACTACATTCACCATAGTGAGCCCAATGCTGTAATTGTCATAAGATCGCTTTGCGGCGGTAAGTGCTTGCTCATAGTAAGGCAGTGCAACTTCATGTTCTCCTTGAACTACAAAAAGGACCCCTATATTTGAATTTGCGTAAGAGATGTTTTTTTGATTGCCATGTGCTTTGGCAAATTCCAGATTTTGTAGATTTACTTTTAAGGCCTTCCCGAATTCCCCTCGTAAACGATGTTCAATTCCCATATTATTTTTGATGTCAAACAAAACATCAGGATTATTCCCTTTTTGAGCAAAGATCAAAGCTTTACCATAGGCCTCTATGGCTTTATCACTTTTTCCTTTTTCTGAATGATAAATCCCGATATGTAAAAATGAATTCGCAATACCATTATCATACCCCAAGGCCTCACTAAGTTTTAAGGCTCTGTCCGCCATCAAATAGGTACTGTCCACATGCACCGGAATATATTGATATGCAAGGAAATTTAAGGAATTGATATACGAAGTATCCTTATGATAATTGGCCGAAGAAAATTCTTTGTCTACAAGAATATTCTTAATACTGTCTATTTCGGTCCGCTGGGAATGCACCAAAAGGTTTACCAAAAGAAAACCTGCAACCAGTATATATCTCAACCATTTAACAACGTATCTCATTTAAGGACCTTAATAACAGGATTGTTTTATTGCATTAATGCCTTTACAATTTTCGTAGTCTTCACAAAGATAGGAAAACCGTGGATTTTCCTTGTATAGTCCAATTGTTGTCAATGGCTAGAATACTTAATGAAGGCGATTAGTATTTTATTCTAAGGCCAGATTATACCAAACTTTGGTTCCCTTAAAACGGGTTCTCCCTGCTTTTATTATCGCAAGTATAAAGTGTTTTGTGTTACATACCTATTATTACAATAAAAAGAGGGTTACTAAAAATAGTACTATTGCGACCACGGACTTTGGCGGCAATGAATTGATATTATTAAAAACCACGGTGCTCAAAACTAGTAACACCTATCAAATAATGGGAGGAGAAGTATATTTTTTTAGGAGTGTATGACAGGTTCAAACGGCTTTGAGAATCTCAACCGGTCCTTTTGTCTTTGGTAACAAAATATGGAAAGTACTGCCCTTGCCCAAGGTGCTTTCTACCCAAATTTCACCTTTGTTTTTTTCTACCAATTCCTTACACAAAATAAGTCCCAAACCGGTCCCCTTCTCATTGTCAGTTCCGTAGGTTGTGTACGTTTCGTTAGGGTCTAACACCCTTTCCGAAGTCTTGGGATCCATACCGATACCATTGTCCATGATACTGATGCGGTATTTGTTTTCAAAGTCTTGCGAGATTACTTTAATCGTTCCTTTGGCCGGGGTAAACTTTATAGCATTACTTAAAATATTGCGAATGACAACATCAATTTGGTTTCTATCCGCATACACCTCTACTTCACCTTCCGTTTCATTAACAAGCTTCAGCTGTTTGGAAATACTTGTAGATTCTAAAAAATCCATAACATCCCTAACCAACGGTTTTACGGCAAAGTTCCTTTTTTGGACTACCTCTCCCTTCATTTGAGACTTTCCCCAGTTCAACAAATTGGTAAGGGTAAAGAAAACAGAGCTAACATCCTTATTGAGTTTTGGCGAAAACTCTAAAAACTCCTCGTCGGAAACTTCTTTTTTCTGATGCATACTCAGCAACAACCGCAAAGAGTCTATAGGGCCTTTAAGATCATGACCTATAATGGAAAACAATTTGTCCTTGGTATTATTGGACTTGATCAATTCTTTTTCCCGCTTTTCCAGCAACTTCGACTTTTCGGTAACACTATGGTTTAGAAAGCCAAGCTTGCGGTGTTTTAAAAACAAGGGAATCAGCGTAGCTATGAGAATAATGATGATTAAAAGGGAGGTGTTTATTTTATTCTGTTTTGTCAGTAATATTTTTTCGTTTTCCGCTTCTAGTTCACTCTGTTTTTTGTCAAAATCGGATTTTGCTTTGAGCAAAAGGATCCCATTTTTATTTTGACTGTTAAAAAGGGAATCGGAGTGTTTTTTGAATTCTTCAAGGTACTTTAGGGTTTCCGTTACCTCCCCCATGGATTTATGATACTTGTATAAAGTTTCAGAGGCATAGGCAATACCCTTTAAATCATTGGTGTTCTTTGCAATTTCATATGCTTTTTCAGCAAAATCAACCGCTTTCGCGTATTCTTTTTGTTTTAACAAAACATCAGCCATTATCTGATAACGCACGGCAAAGTTTATTTGGGAATTATTTGCATCGTTTAAAAGTTCAATACTTTTTTGCACTGCCTTATAAGCAAGGTCATACTCCTGCATTTCATAGAGAAACCTACCTTCATATAAATAGAGTTCCCCAAGCAGAAAAAAATGTCCGTGTTCTTTTAAAAAACTTTTGGTATCCTTTATTTGCTTATATGCTTTTTCGGTCATACGACTTTCGGCATACTCGTTGGACAGGTTTAACATTGCCACACCAATACTGTAATTGTCATAGGATCGCTTTGCGGCGGTAAGTGCTTGCTCATAGTAGGGCAGTGCAACGCCATGTTCGCCTTGAATATCAAAGAGAATTGCTATGTTAGCGTTGGCGTATGAAATATTTTTAGGATCATTTTGAATTTTGGCCAAGTCCAAATTCTGTAAGTGTACTTCTAGAGACTTGTCAAACTCACCCCTTAGATAGCGTTCAATACCCCTATTGTTGTTGATATCGAACAATAGATCAAGATTATTCCCTTTTTGGGCAAAGATCAAAGCTTTATCGTAGGTCTCTATGGCTTTATCACTTTTTCCTTTTTCCGAATGATAGATCCCGATATGTAAAAATGAATTGGCAATACCGTTATCATACCCCAAGGACTCACTAAGTTTTAAGGCTCTGTCCGCCATCAAATAGGTACTGTCCACATGGACAGGAACATACTGATATGCAAGGGCATTTAATGAATTGATGTATGAAGTATCCTTCTGATATTCTGCAGCGAACAATTCTTTTTCCGTAAGGATATTGGTAATACTATCAATTTGGGATTGTTGAGCATAACCAAAAACGCTTATAAAAAACATATAAACGTTTACTAGGCAAACCAGTCTAGACAAATGTCCCATTAAAGTTTTAAATAGCCGTTAGTAATCAAACGTTGTATCTTCTTACAAATTATGTAATTTAAAACAAAGGTAAGGAAACTGTTTATACCAGAATTCAAAATAGTTAAACAAGTTTGACTTTATTGGAAAGTATTGAGCAAACGGCAGTTATTAAAAAGGCTATCAATATGTTACCAAAATCCGAATTCCAATTCTTATTGGAAATTAAAGCTCACATTGCATATAGTGTTTATTACTGGCTTAGCATCGGTATTTCATATTATGACTGATACCAAACTACTTTATATTCCCCTTAAATTTAAGAATATCATTTGCACAGGTTTTTTAGATATTAAAGTTGTTCCTACTACTTGGGGTACATGCCAAGGCGGTTGAACATCGTAATTTTGGGTGTAATTATTTCCTGTAACAGCTATAGTTGTTTAGTTTTGAAAGCTAGAATTCTTATCATAATGAGTACACAAAAAACACTGTTTGACAAAGTTTGGGATTCCCACGTTGTCCATCAAATACAAAACGGTCCCGATGTTCTTTTCATTGACCGCCACATGATTCACGAGGTTACTAGCCCCGTTGCTTTTTTAGGCCTTAAAAACAGAGGTATTGGCGTACTTTACAATCAGCGTACTTTTGCCACCGCCGATCACAATACCCCTACCATTAACCAACATTTACCTGTTGAAGACCCCTTATCGGCCAATCAGCTAAAAGCCTTGGAGGAGAACTCCAAAGAACATGGTATTTCCTATTGGGGGTTGGGTCATTCAAAGAATGGTATTGTCCATGTGGTAGGTCCGGAATATGGCATTACACAGCCTGGCGCGACTATTGTTTGTGGGGATTCCCACACCTCTACCCATGGTGCTTTTGGGGCTATTGCCTTTGGTATTGGTACCTCAGAAGTAGAAATGGTGCTCGCTACGCAATGCATCATGCAACCAAAACCCAAAAGAATGCGCATAAACATCAACGGCAAACTTGGTGTCGGTGTTACCCCTAAAGATGTGGCGTTATTCATTATTTCCAGATTAACCACTTCTGGTGCCACAGGATATTTTGTTGAGTACGCCGGTGAGATTTTCAGGAATATGTCCATGGAAGGGCGTATGACCGTTTGTAACCTGAGCATTGAAATGGGTGCACGTGGAGGAATGATCGCGCCGGACGAAAAAACCTTTGACTATATTAAAGAAAGGGAATTTACACCAAAAGGTGCTGCTTGGGATAAGGCAATGGCCTATTGGAGTACCTTATACACGGATGAAGATGCGATTTTTGACAAGGAATTGAATTTTGACGGGTCTTTGATAGAACCCATGATTACCTATGGCACCAACCCAGGAATGGGCATGGGTATTTCCAATGATATCCCAAAAGCAAGTGCCTTGCAAGGTGGGGTGGCTACCTATGAAAAATCCTTAAAATATATGGACTTTCAAGAAGGTGAAAGTGTAAAAGGCAAGCCTATCGACTTTGTTTTTCTTGGAAGCTGCACCAATGGCCGTATTGAGGATTTTAGGGCGTTTTCTTCTATCGTAAAAGGAAGAAAAAAAGCGGAAAATGTAACCGCTTGGCTAGTACCCGGCTCCCATAAAGTAGAAGCTGCGATACGCGAAGAGGGTATTTTGGATATTCTTACGGAAGCTGGTTTTGAACTTAGGGAACCGGGATGTTCTGCCTGTTTGGCCATGAATGAAGATAAAATACCACCGGGGAAATTGGCGGTAAGCACGTCCAACAGGAATTTTGAAGGAAGACAAGGCCCGGGGTCACGTACTATTCTGGCCAGTCCCCTAGTTGCGGCAGCGGCAGCGGTTACAGGAAAAGTGACGGATCCACGAGAACTTATGGAAATCCAAATGGCGTAGTGTCCCTAACAACTAAAGACAATTAAAATGGCATACGATAAATTCAATATACTTACATCAACAGGGGTTCCATTACCCATTGAAAATGTGGATACGGATCAAATAATACCTGCTCGATTCTTAAAAGCTACAGAGCGTAAAGGATTTGGGGATAACCTATTCCGCGATTGGCGGTACCATCAGGATGATTCCCCAAAAACGGATTTTGTACTGAACAACCCAAAATACAAAGGGAAAATCTTGGTTGGAGGCAAAAACTTTGGATCAGGTTCTTCTAGGGAACATGCGGCTTGGGCGGTTTATGATTATGGTTTCCGTTGTGTAGTTTCCAGTTTTTTTGCTGATATCTTTAGAAACAACTGTTTAAACATTGGTGTGCTTCCCGTTCAGGTGAGTGCCGATTTTCTTCAAAAGATATTTGCCGCGATTGAAGAAGATCCTCAAACGGAATTGGTAGTCGACCTTCACAAACAGTTGATTACGCTCACAACTACCGGGGAAAGTGAATCTTTTGATATCAACGATTACAAGAAAAACAATATGTTGAACGGTTTTGATGATATTGACTACCTATTGAACATTAAAAATGATATTGAAGCCTTTGCCAAAAACACACCTCTCTAACCTAAGTTAAGAACCGTTTAAAGGGAACCTCAAATGAAAAGAAGGTTGGAGATCATGGATACCACCCTAAGGGATGGGGAGCAGACTTCCGGTGTTTCTTTTTCCGCTTCGGAGAAGTTGACACTTGCCAAACTACTGTTGGAAGAACTCAAGGTGGATCGCATTGAAGTAGCTTCTGCCCGGGTTTCGGAGGGAGAACTACAAGCCGTTCAACAAATCACCAAATGGGCCGCTGAAATAGGCTTATTGGAACGTATTGAAGTGTTGACCTTTGTTGATGGCGGTGTATCCTTGGATTGGATGAATCAGGCCGGTGCAAAAACCCAAAATTTATTGACAAAAGGGTCCTTAAACCACTTGACCCATCAATTAAAAAAGACCCCCGAACAGCATTTTGAAGAAATTGCTACTGTATTTTCTTCGGCCAAATCCAAGAGTATTACCAATAATATTTACTTAGAGGATTGGAGCAACGGCATGCGTAATTCCAAAGCATACGTTTTTCAATTTCTGGATTTCTTGGCCACCCAACCCGTCAAACGGATTTTACTGCCGGATACCTTAGGTATCCTTACCCACACGGAAACCTTCACATTTCTCAATGAGATAATTACAAAATACCCCGACCTCCATTTCGATTTTCATGGGCATAACGATTATGACCTTGGGGTGGCCAACGTTATGGAAGCCGTAAAAGCAGGGTGCAAAGGTTTACATCTTACGGTTAATGGTATGGGGGAGCGCGCCGGGAACGCGCCAATGGCAAGTACGGTTGCGGTTATCAATGATTTTATGCCCGAGGTTGACATCAACATCAACGAAAAAGCATTGTACAAGGTAAGTAAATTGGTCTCTGCCTTTACTGGCATCAGCATCCCTGCCAATAAGCCTATAGTGGGTGATAGCGTTTTTACACAAACCGCGGGCATACATGCCGATGGTGATAGTAAAAAGAACTTATATTTTAGCGATTTAATGCCCGAACGCTTCGGTAGAAAGCGGAAATACGCTTTAGGTAAAATGTCCGGAAAGGCAAACATCCAAAAAAATCTTCAAGAACTGGGGCTTACTTTAAATAATGACGAGCTTAAAAAGGTCACCGAAAGAATAATTGCATTAGGGGATAAAAAAGAGCGGGTTACCAAAGATGACCTTCCTTTTATCATTTCCGATGTTTTGGATACCAATGCCCATAAACAAAGAGTTTTTGTGAATTCCTACGTACTTACCCATGCCAAAGGATTAATGCCTTCCACTACCCTTTCCGTTGAAATTGATGGTAAGACGTTTGAGGCAAATGCCCAAGGGGACGGACAGTATGATGCCTTTATGAATGCCTTGGGAAAGGTCTATGCTGCAGAAAAGATTACCCTTCCTACCTTGATTGACTATGCCGTACGTATCCCTCCGGGCAGTAGTTCTGACGCTTTATGCGAAACGGTAATTACATGGGAATTGGATGGCAATGAATTTACGTCCAGAGGATTGGATTCCGATCAGACCGTATCCGCCATTAAGGCTACCGAAAAAATGTTGAACCTTATATAACTTAAAACACTAGTAACGTAAAAAAATCATATGAAATTAAAAATCGCCGTATTAGCAGGAGATGGGATAGGTCCGGAAGTTGTGGACCAAGCTGTTAAAGTATCCAATGCGGTAGCCGCCAAATTTGAACACGAAATTAGTTGGACCCCGGCATTAACTGGTGCTGCGGCTATCGATGCCGTTGGGGAACCCTATCCAGATGAAACCCATGCTGTATGTGTAGCGGCAGATGCTGTGCTTTTTGGGGCCATTGGGCACCCAAGGTTTGATAATGACCCATCCGCTACGGTACGCCCAGAGCAAGGCCTATTGAAAATGCGTCAAAAACTGGAATTGTTTGCCAACGTAAGACCCACATTTACCTTTCCGTCGCTTATAGACAAATCACCATTGAAAAGGGAACGGATAGAAGGAACGGACTTGGTTTTCCTAAGGGAACTGACCGGTGGTATTTATTTTGGCGAACGAGGGAGATTGAATGACGGCGAAACAGCTTTCGACACCTGTACGTATCACAGAAACGAGGTGCAACGTCTGGCAAAAAAAGGATTCGAATTGGCCATGAGACGTTCCAAAAAATTGTGTTGCGTTGATAAGGCCAATGTTTTGGAATCTTCCCGCTTATGGCGCGAAACCGTACAGGCTATGGAAAAAGAATATCCGGAAGTTTCCGTTTCTTATGAGTTTGTAGATGCCGTGGCCATGCGATTGGTACAATGGCCTAACGATTATGACGTATTGATTACCGAAAATCTCTTTGGGGATATTTTGACCGATGAAGCATCCGTAATTTCGGGTTCTATGGGATTGATGCCTTCTGCTTCTGTTGGGGAAAAAGCAAAATTATATGAACCTATCCACGGTTCGTATCCCCAAGCTGCCGGAAAGGATATTGCCAATCCTTTGGCAACCATTTTATCTGCTGCAATGATGTTTGAAGATTTTGATTTGGCCGATGAAGCGAAAGCCATTAGGGAGGTAGTCAACAAATCCCTTGCAGAAGGTGTTGTTACCGAAGATTTAGCAGATGGTGGCAAGGCATACAAAACCAGTGAGGTTGGGGATTGGTTGGCCAAAAACCTTTAATTTTAAGCATATTTCTACATAAAAAAGCCTTAACCAGTGTTGGTTAAGGCTTTTTTGATTCGGATACTCCGTTTAGGGATATCCGGTATACTACAAAATATAATCGGTACTTAAAAAATTGCTCACTTTAGCGTCCAGCAATTGTTCTATAGTTTCGTTATTCAAATCATTGTCCTTAAAAGCGACAAATGTCCTAATGGAAAACGAACGCAACGCATCATGAACACTTAAAGTCGCTTGGGCGGAATCTTTTCTTCCCGTAAACGGATAGACATCAGGTCCGCGTTGGCATGAACTGTTTAAATTGACCCTACATACCAAGTTGGCCAAGGTATCGATCAATGGGGACAAGGTATAGACATCCTTGCCAAAAAGACTTACCTGTTGGCCGTAGTTGCTTTCTGCCATATCATCCAGAGGTTGGGCGATGTCCGTAAAGGAAACAACGGGCACAATGGGTCCAAACTGTTCTTCTTGATACACGCGCATCTCTTTGTTTACCGGATACACCACGGCAGGCCAAATATAATTGTCACTCTGCTGTCCTCCTTTTTCATTTTGGACGGTCGCCCCTTTCGCCTGCGCATCATCCAACAATTCCTGTATATAGGCTGGTTTTCCAGGTTCAGGCAGCGGGGTCAGTTTTACACCATCTTCCCATGGGTTCCCAAATTTCAAAGCATCGATTTGTGCAGAAAAACGTTTTAAAAACTCGTCTTTGATATCCTCATGAACGTATACTATCTTAAGTGCCGTACAACGTTGTCCATTAAATGACGTAGTTCCTGCTATTACCTCGGACACGGTAAGGTCTAAATCGGCATCAGGTAGGATTATTGCCGGATTCTTGGCTTCCAAGCCCAATACCAGACGTAACCTGTTGCTTTTAGGATGTTGGTCTTGCAAGGCATTTGCGGACTTGCTGTTTCCGATCAAGGCCAAAACATCCACCTTACCCGTTTTCATTATGGGAGCCGCTACGGCCCTACCCCTACCGAATAAAATATTGACCACACCTTTGGGGAAACAACTTTGAAAGGCCTCCAACAAAGGGGTAATTAATAAAACCCCATGTTTGGCGGGTTTAAAAATGGTAGTGTTGCCCATAATGATTGCCGGAATCAATAACGCAAAAGTTTCATTTAACGGATAGTTGTAGGGTCCCAAACAGAGAACAACCCCAAGAGGTCCACGGCGAATATGGGCGTACACCCCTTGGTGTTTCTGAAATTTGGCACTACTCCTGTCCAAATCCTTGTATTCTTCTATAGTATCGTAGATGTATTCTACGGTACGGTCAAATTCTTTTCTGGAATCGGCAAGGGATTTTCCGATCTCCCACATCAACAATTTCACCACCACTTCACGTTTCTCCTCCATTTTGGCCACAAACTGCTCCATGCATGCAATTCTATCCTTTACCTTCATGGTTGGCCATACGCCTTGCCCTTGATCGTATGCCTTTAAAGCGGCATCCAAGGCATCTAAGGCTTCCGGTTCACCCATATCCGGAATACTTCCTAAATGTGTAGGGGTATAGTCTGGGGTAGATGAAATGGTGGAATATACATCTGTAGTATTTCCTTTCCATGTCTTTAGTTCGCCATTTACCAAATAGGTTTTCTGATTGATGGTTTCCGTGATTTTGAATTCCTTGGGTATGTTGTTCTCCGTGTTCATCGTAGTTGTTGTTTTAGTAAATTATCCCCGGGGCAAGCCCACGGGACATTTATACAAAAATGAATTTTAATTACGAGGCAGGCCAAAAGGTATTATAGCTTTTGGCAGTGCCAATAAAAAATCCCTGAAAGGTTCAGGGATTTTGTCGTTATTTTTCAATTAAACTATCGGCTTCATGGCGGTCATGGATTCCCGTAGTCGGGCGCCCACAATTTCCACAGGATGTTCCCGTAAGGTTCGGTTTACGGCAATGAGTTTTGCGTTATCCACGCTGTTTCCTTCTCCATATGCTTTTCCAATAACGTCTGTATCTATTCCTTTCATAAAGTCGGCTAATAAGGGTTTACAGGCATGGTCAAAGAGATAGCAGCCATATTCAGCAGTATCGGAAATGACCCGGTTCATTTCAAACAACTTCTTTCTGGCAATGGTATTGGCAATTAAAGGTGTTTCATGCAAGGACTCGTAATAAGCGGATTCCCCTATAATCCCGGATTCGGTCATGGATTCAAATGCCAGTTCCACGCCGGCCCTAACCATAGCGACCATAAGCACGCCATTGTCATAAAACTCTTGTTCAGAAATTTCCGTTTCCCCTGCCGGTGTTTTTTCAAAGGCGGTTTCGCCGGTTGCCGCCCGCCATGACAATAGGTTTTTATCATCATTGGCCCAGTCTTCCATCATGGTTTTTGAGAAATGCCCCGTCATAATATCGTCCATATGCTTTTGGAACAGTGGACGCATGATATCCTTGAGTTCTTCGGACAGTTCAAAAGCTTTTATTTTGGCAGGGTTGGAAAGACGGTCCATCATATTGGTAATACCACCATACTTCATTCCTTCCGTAATGGTTTCCCAACCATATTGTATCAATCGCGAAGCATAACCCGCATCAATTCCTTTTTCGATCATCTTATCAAAACAAAGAATGGACCCTGTTTGTAACAGACCACATAAGATGGTTTGTTCGCCCATAAGATCAGACTTTACTTCGGCTACAAAAGAAGATTCCAATACGCCGGCCCTATGTCCACCGGTCCCTACCGCATAAGCTTTGGCTTGCGCCAATCCCTTTCCTTCTGGATCGTTTTCCGGGTGCACGGCTATAAGTGTGGGCACTCCAAAACCACGTTTGTATTCCTCACGTACTTCCGATCCCGGGCTTTTTGGGGCTACCATAATTACTGTTAGGTCTTTACGGACTACCGTTCCCTCTTCTACGATATTGAAACCGTGGGAATAGGATAGTGTGGCACCCTGCTTCATCAAGGGCATTACTGCACTTACGACAGCGGTATGTTGCTTGTCCGGGGTCAAATTGATGACCAAATCCGCGCTTGGGATCAACTCTTGGTAGTTCCCCACCGTAAATCCGTTCTCTGATGCATTTATAAAGGACTGCCTTTTCTCCGAGATGGCGGCATCCCTAAGGGCATAAGCGATATCCAAACCGGAATCCCTCATATTCAAACCTTGGTTCAGCCCTTGCGCACCACAACCAACGATTACTATTTTTTTTCCTTTTAAGGCAGTTACACCATCAGCAAATTCAGAAGATGACATAAATCTACATTTTCCCAACTGCGTCAATTGATCTCTTAGTGATAGCGTATTAAAATAATTTGCCATTTGTGTTCTCTTTATATTTATTAAATGATTGCTTAGTGTTGAAATTCTTGTAATAATGCGGTGATGGGCATTTCATCCTTGGTCACGGAGATACGACCGGAACGTACGAACTGCATAATCCCAAAGGGTTTCAGTTGTTCATACATTTCATCAATTTCGAACCTTCTTCCGCTTTTTGCCAAAACAAAAAACTCCCTAGAAACCGTAACGATTTGCGAATTGCTTTCTTTGATAATGTTCTGTATCTGTCGTTCATCGAACAAAAGATTGGACGCAACTTTGAACAGGGCCGATTCTTGATAGATGGTCTCATCGTCCGTATGGTAAAAGGCTTTGATGACCTCGATTTGTTTTTCTACTTGCCCCACAATGTTTTGCACCCATTTTAAGGTCGTATGCACCACAATGGTAAATTTTGAAACACCGTCTATTTCTGACTTGGAAACATTTAAGCTCTCTATATTAATATGTCGCTTTAAAAATATTCCTGATATCCTATTTAACAGTCCCACATTATTTTCTGAGTAAACGGATATGGTAAACCACTTTTTCTCCATAATCTTCAATCTTCTTATACCTGTGTATCGTCTTTTTTTGTTTTGATACGATTATTCTTTTTTTGTTGCGATCAGAACTCCCGTTGACCAGTTCATTTTGGTCAAGTTGAGATCTTTTCTGTTCTCTAAATACGTTAGTAACGCATCCACTTTATCTTGATGTCCTTCCGGCCAATTGGGTTGGGTATCCATATCATCCAAGACATAGAATCCCCCAACGTTCAGCAAGTCCATAACTTCATCGATATGACTATATTTTCCAGGCCATGCATCCGCAAAAATCAGATCAAATTTTTGTCCCTTATACGTTTCAATCCATTCCCCGGCATCCGCCATAACAATTGTGAGGTTGTCCTTATCCCCAAAATACCCCTTGACCATATCTACTAGGTTTTCATCATTATCAATGGTAACCATACGGGAACCTTGATCCATACCATCTAGCATCCAAGACAGGCTTAGTCCGGTCCCGGTACCCAACTCCAAAAACAATCCATTGGGTTTGGAGCTTACCAATGTCTTTAGCAATGAACCCATATACATATCCGAAGGCATGTTAAAGCCCATAGCATCGGATTTGAATTGAATATCCGAATAGCGTTTTGGAATATCTTGGAATTGGGTGTCGTTCATCTTGTTCGGTTGCTGTGCTAGATTTAAAAGGAGGGTCTAAGGTTTATTTTAATCGAATTTCAGATACCGCGGCCCCTGAAGGTATCATGGGGAAAACATTATCCTCTTTTTCCACTTTAACCTCTAAGAAATAGGGTTTGTCGGACGCCATCATCTTCTGGACCGTAGCTTTTAAATCCTTACGTTCCGTAACCCGTTTGGCTTCAATATGGTAGCCTTCCGCGATTTTTACAAAATCCGGATTGACCATTACTGTCGATGCGTATCTTTTATCGAAAAACAATTCCTGCCATTGCCGTACCATACCTAAGTGGTCGTTATTCAATACCACAATTTTGACCGGAACCTGGTGTTGATGGATCACCCCTAGCTCTTGAATGGTCATTTGATAACCTCCATCGCCAATAATGGCCACTACTTCCCTATCCATGGCCCCCATTTTGGCACCAATGGCCGCTGGTAGGGCAAAACCCATGGTTCCCAGTCCGCCAGAAGTTATGTTACTTTTGGTCTGTGCAAATTTGGCATACCTACAGGCAATCATTTGGTGTTGTCCCACATCCGTAACGATGACCGCATTGGACTTGGAAGCGATATTAATTTCTTCTATGACCTCACCCATGGTCAATCCTTCCTTGGTAGGATGGATGTCATTTTTGATGACGGTATCATATTCGATCTTGTCTTTTGCCTTAAACTCTTGATGCCAGGATTCATGACTATTGGCATCGACCAAGGGCAACAGCTCCGCAAGGGTTTCTTTTGCATTTCCCAAAACGGCCACATCGGCTTTTACGTTCTTATTGACTTCTGCTGGGTCTATTTCAAAATGAATGACTTTGGCCTGCGTGGCATAATCCTCCAATCTTCCGGTAACACGGTCGTCAAAACGCATGCCAATGGCTAAAAGAAGATCACATTCGTTGGTCAATACATTGGGGCCATAATTGCCATGCATACCCACCATACCAACATTTAATGGATGGTCCGTAGGAATGGCGGATTCGCCCATTATAGTCCAAGCAGCAGGAATCCCGGCTTTTTCTATTAAGGCTTTCAATTCTTCTTCCGCTTCACCAAGTATAATGCCTTGACCCCAAACAATGTAGGGTTTCTTTGCGCTGTTTATCAATTCTGCGGCGGCTTTGAGCGCAGCTTGATCAGGTTTGGTCGAGGGCATGTAGCTTCTTACCCCCGTACATTTTTCATATGAAAAATCCATTTCCTCAAACTGTGCGTTTTTGGTAATGTCGATCAGCACAGGTCCGGGCCTACCCGATTTTGCGATGTAAAAGGCTTTGGCCATAATCTCCGGTATTTCCGAAGCCCTGGTAATTTGATAGTTCCACTTGGTTACCGGAGTGGAAATACCGATAATATCAGTTTCTTGAAAAGCATCCGAACCCAAGAGATGTCTAGGAACCTGCCCCGTAATACAAACCATGGGCGTAGAGTCTATCTGCGCATCCGCCAATCCCGTCACCAAATTGGTAGCACCGGGGCCAGAAGTGGCCATAGCAACCCCAACACGACCTGAAACCCTTGCATAACCTTGAGCGGCATGGGTTGCTCCTTGTTCGTGTCTTGTGAGTATATGGGTGAGTTTATCCTGAAATTTATACAATTCGTCATAGACCGGCATAATAGCACCCCCGGGGTATCCATATAACAAATCCACATCTTCATGGAGCAAACAATGAATGATGGCTTCCGCACCTGTTATTTTCAACTTTTTTTCCGTTGTATTGGCACTGGTTGCCGCTCCCCTATTTTCTTTAACTGTCTCCATAATATAGCGTTGGGTTCAAAATAGCGTATTGTCCTTTTTTTACAATTCGCCACGCTTTCAATTTATTGTCTTTTCAGGTATCAGAAATACCCGCTATTTTGTCTTAAAATTCATCCGTTACGCAACCTTGCGCCGCAGACGATACCGATCTTGCATATTTGTACAGGACCCCTTTTTTAAACTTTAAGGGGGGTTGTACCCACGCTTCTTTTCGCTTTGCGAGTTCTTCATCGGATACCTCCACGTTTATCGCATTGGTTTCTGCATCGATGGTAATGACATCGCCATCCTTTACCAGACCAATAACGCCACCTTCTTGGGCTTCCGGGGAAATATGCCCTACTACAAAGCCATGCGTGCCTCCTGAAAATCGACCATCGGTAATCAAGGCCACATCCTTCCCTAAGCCCGCACCCATAATAGCTGCGGTAGGTTTTAGCATTTCCGGCATTCCCGGTCCACCCTTTGGTCCTTCATACCGAATCACAACAACATCGCCTTTTTTGACCAGCCCGGTACGTATGCCATCATTGGCATCGTATTCGCTATCGAACACTTTGGCCGTTCCTTTGAACACTAGCCCTTCTTTGCCCGTAATTTTGGCTACAGAACCGTTTTCAGCAAGGTTGCCGTAAAGCATCCTTAAGTGTCCTGTTGCTTTTATCGGTTTGTCCAAAGGCCTAATTACATCTTGCCCTTCTTCCAAATCCGGAACGTCCGCAAGATTTTCCGCTAAGGTCTTTCCTGTGACCGTCAAGCAATCGCCATGGAGCAATCCATTTTTTAATAGGTATTTTAAAACAGCGGGAATTCCACCTACTCGATGCACATCTTCCATTAAATATTTACCGCTTGGTTTTAAATCGGCAATAAAAGGCGTGGTATCGCTTATATGTTGAAAATCTTGTAATGTGAATTCAATATCCGCAGCGCGTGCAATGGCCAAGAAATGAAGCACTGCATTCGTAGAACCTCCCATGATGGTTACCAATCGTATGGCATTCTCCAGGGATTTTCTAGTGACGATATCCAAAGGTTTGATGTCCTTTTCAATAAGTGTCCGCATTTGCTTGCCGGCTGCCAAGCATTCGGTTTCCTTATCATCGCTTATCGCGGGGTTCGAAGAATTGTACGGTAGTGACATTCCAAGGGCCTCTATTGCAGAAGCCATGGTATTTGCCGTATACATACCGCCACAAGCGCCCGCACCCGGAATGGATTTGCGAATAACGCTTTTGTATTCCTTCTCCTCCATGGTTCCGGCTACTTTCTCCCCCCATGCTTCAAAGGCAGAAACAATATCCAGTTTTTTATCGTTATGGCAACCAGATGCTATGGTACCCCCATAAACTAAAATGGACGGTCTATTCAAACGTATCATGGCCATCAGGGCACCGGGCATGTTTTTATCACATCCTACTACGGTTACCAATCCGTCATACGACATCCCTTGGACTACCGTTTCCATGGAATCTGCAATAATATCCCTGGAAGGTAATGAAAAACGCATCCCTGGTGTTCCCATGGAAATACCATCACTAACACCAATAGTATTGAAAATAAGTCCCACGGTTTCCCTAGAATTCACCCCTTCCTTAACCAATTTTGCCAAATCATTAAGGTGCATATTGCATGGATTACCTTCATAGCCTGTGCTGGCAATCCCTATCAATGGTTTAAGAAAATCCTCATCCTTAAATCCAATGGCATACAACATGGCCTGCGCTGCTGGTTGGGTTGGGTCTTGGGTTACGTTTTTACTGTATTTGTTCAATTCCATATCTATTCTCTCCTATGTTTAGGCCACTAAAATTGCCTATCTAACCAAAGATAGCTGTTTAAAAAGGCTGATAATTTTAACAGTTTGCGCATCGCTAAATCCATTTAAATTCTGCTAGCATTAAATATCTGATTAACAGCCATTTAATGCATTTTAAAATACCATATTCAATTCTTTGGGATAGCAACTAAAAAAGCCTGTAACCTAAACGATACAGGCTTTTTTACAAGGTCAAAGACAGTAGCATTACCCTTTTGGGAATCTTACTAATGACGTTGACTTAGGATTAATTTTGCTACTGCGACAGCAATTTAAATTTTAGGGTATCCCCGGATTTCTTTTGGGCCAATATATCGATGGCTTCCGTTGCCAATTGCAACACCCTTGGGTATCCGCCTGTAGTTTGGCCATCTTTCATCAGGATAATGAGCTTTCCCGAAGGGGTGAGCTGAACTGTACCTGGTACCGTAGCGGAAGTAAGCATGGCAAATTTACACGCTTCCAGGGATTCCGTTATCTGATAGCCCATGCGGTTGTTTTCTTTGGCTATGGTAAACTCTTCAGTAAACAAGCGTTTTAAGCTGCTATCTTCCAAACATCTGAATTCAGGGCCCTTATACACCAAAATCTCCCGCTGATCTGCATAGGTGTCAATCTTTATTTCGGGGATTTTAGGGTTAAAGTCCTTGGTAGTATCAAAAGGTATTTCATGATAATCCTGTATACATCTTTGGGCTGTTATTGGATAAAAATGCGACCGGCTATCCATCACCACATCACTCTTAAATCCACCTTTCACGGCCAAATACCCACGAAATCCATACGCCAACCTACCATAAGAAAGAATATCGCCCTTATGCACTTCATGCACCTTATAGGTAGCGATAGGCTCATTGTTTAAGGTAGCCGATAATTCCGCTCCTGTTAAACAGATATACGTGTGTTCTTCAAAGATTAGGGTTGGCCCGGTCATGGTAATTTCCAATACGGCGGCATCACTTTCATTTTCGAGCAAAAAGTTGGCCTTTTCCAATGCCCGGCTATCCATTGCCCCAGAAATAGGAACGCCCTTGTCCCGGAAACCAAAACGACCTGAATCTTGAATGGTCGTGAAAAACCCGGATTTTAAAACTTTAATCATGGATTAGGGTTTTTTCTGGTGAAAAAATACCCACCTCACCTTCAATTTTATGAAGCTTGTAGGCATCTTTGGAAATTGGCACAAACTGAATCTTATCCCCTACCTTAACCATAAAGGGGTCCGGGGCTTGGCTATTGAATATCGGTATGGGGCAGTTGCCTATAATATTCCAGCCTCCAGGGGAATCTTGCGGATATATCCCCGTTTGCTTAGCCGCCAGTCCCACCGATCCTTTGACCACTTTTAATCTTGGGGTACTGCGCCTTGGGAGTTCCAAGGTTTTTGGTAATCCCCCCAAATACATAAAACCCGGTAAAAAACCGATTCCGTAGACCGTATATTGATGGCTGCTATGGCTTTCGATAATTTCTTGGGTTGACATCCCAAGTTCGTCGGAAACCTCCTTAAGGTCTATGCCAAATTCCAAATCGTAACACACCGGGAATTTATAGAGATAACGGTCTACCTTTGGCGCCTTGTCCAGTGCTTGGTACCACGCTAATAGCTCTTCTTTTAACTTTGAAAAATCTAGGGTTTCGGTCCTGGTAACGATGGTTAGGGAATTATAGGCAGGAACCAATTCCCAAGACGTAGGTAGTTTACTTGCCAATACACTTTTAAAGTGCAGAATAGTGCTCAAAATACCTTCATCTACCTCATTGGGCCATTCAATTAAGATCGCTTGCTGTCCAAAGGGTTTTATGGTGATGGGGTACGATTTCACTTGGCTATCCTTACGTTGTAGTTGGGCAATTCCGCCGAAAGATACGTTAATATTTGCAATGCATTTTCCGTATCACCATGAACACAAAAAGTTTCGGCTTCCATAGACATTTTTATGCCCTCGACGGTTACAACCTCATTGTTTTGAACCATATTCAGAAGATGCTCCAAGACACTCTCTGGGGATTCAATAACGGCATTGGTCAGCGACCTAGAGACCAAACTAAGGTCTGGGTTGTAATTTCTATCCGCAAAAGCTTCGTTCTTAATTCTAAACCCCGCTTCTTGGGCAAGTTCACCTATGGCCTTTCCGGTTGGGACATATAGTATACAGCTTTCCTTGTAAGGCGAAATCGCCCTTAAAAAGGTCTTTGCCAATTCGATATCCTTTGCACAGTCGTTATAAAGGGCTCCATGGGGTTTTATATGATTCAGGGAAACACTACATTCCAAAACGATTTGTGCTATACGATCCAGTTGTTCCCTGATACTTGCACTAAGTTCTTCTTCGGATAGGTTAAGGGACATTCTTCCAAAGTTTGCCTTATCCGGATAACTAGGATGCGCCCCCATTTTTACGTTATGTTTTTTTGCCAATGTGACAACCTCCGTTATACTTTGGATAGTTCCCGCATGTCCACCACAAGCGATATTGCAGGAACTTAGTAATGGCATCAATTCCGGTTCATTGCCCACTCCTTCCCCAACATCACAATTGATATCAATAGTTACCACGTTCCTCATAGCATCCCTAAAACGGTAAAAATACTTTTTAGCCCCAATAGTAACGCCAGTAACACAATGATTATCCCAACACCATTTTGCAAATGGGTATTTGCGTAGGGGCCCATCACTTTTTTCTTATTTACGATCCAAACCAGCAGCACCGCAATGACCGGAAGCAAAATTCCATTGGCAATCTGGGCAAATTTTATGACCTCAATAGGTTTTATATCCAAGGATAAAAAACACACCCCAAGAACCAAAATAGCTATCCATACCAATCTAAATCTCGTATCCTTTAGATTGGCGTCCCACCCAAAACAACTACTGGCAACAAAAGCGGTGGCCAAAGGAGCTGTTATTGCGGAGGTAATCCCCGCTGCAAAAAGTCCGGTTCCCATAAAATACCTTGCCTTGTCACCAAACAAGGGTTCCAGACCCAATACAAGATCCATAATCCCATTTACTGATGTAGCCGGAATGGCAGAGGCGGCAACTACAATTGCCATAGAAACGATACCGCCTATACCTATGGAAATAATGGTATCCCATTTTGCGCTCTTAAGATCCTTAGGGTCTTTCCATTTTTTGGTGACCAATGACGCATGTAAGAAAAGATTATAGGGTACCACCGTGGTTCCCACAAGGGCTGCGATGGTCAAAATACTATCGGTTGGCGTCGTGGGGACTAAAAGTCCTTTTAGTACTGGAATTATATCGGGCTTGGTCATCCCTGCGGTTATTAGAAAGGAGAGGCTCATGACCCCAATGAGCAAAACAAACACTTTTTCCAACATTTTATAACTCCCGAACCACAGTAACGCGAATGCTATCGCTCCAATGAACATAGGATAAAAAGCGATATGGTCATTGCCAAAAATTGCCTCAAGCCCCAAAGTTGCCCCGCCGATATTCCCAGCCTCATAAGCCGCATTACCGACAACTATGGCACTTATAATTAAGGTAATAACAAGTCCCCGCGTCCATTTGGAAGTCAGTTGTGACTTAATAACATCGGCTAGACCCAATTGGGTAACAACCCCCAACCTTGCAGCCATTCCTTGCAATACCATTGTTGCCACAACGGAAAGTAACAACGCCCAAAGCAAGGCATATCCAAAACCCACGCCGGCTATGGTACATGCCGTTATCGTACCCGGACCTATAAATGCGGCAGCTACTAAAACCCCAGGACCTATATTTTTAAACATTCATTGATTATTTCACCACACAAAATAGCAGTTTCCCAACAAGCCACCTTGCATTTCATCTAAAAAAATGTATTTCATCTAAAAAACGGCCTTATCCGGGGCATGCCATATACGATTTAAAAAATGTGCAAGTTATTATATTCCCAAATCGACCTAATTGAACAAACTGACCTACTTACATGGCATGTATAGATTGTAACAAAACTATAGACTATGACGCGTTCAAAAATTCCACCGAAAGTTTAGGTGTTGAGCTTTGCGAACGACATACACGTCTTATCAAGAAAGTAATCCTAGAAAATAACACCCCTTTGGAGGCCGTACAATTGTTTTACGCCCTTAAACAAGCTGGGGCCAACCCCATGTTGGAATGGTGGGATGGACAAAAATCCGTGGATATCGCTATATCAAGGGTAAAACTGAATATTGAAATTGATACGGACTATCAACTCATTACCCATGAACAGGCCATCCAAGATTTAGAAGAGGCCATGCATTCCTTTAAAAATGGATTTACCACCATTAGAATTCCACATGTGGTCGTTAAATTTTATCTAAAGGATACCGTAGATAATATCTTGGGTATCATCCAAGGCTTAAAGGCTAATATTAAGGTTATCTAGTTTATAAGAAATCTTTGTATCTTCTGCTCAAACTAATGCGTTATGAAGAGCTTTGACAGAAGACAATGGCTTAAAACTGCCGGATTTTCCAGTGGTTTTGCCCTTTTAGGTGGACTACAGACCGTTAATGCAATGGCTGGTCTAGAGGAAAATCTTGAAACCCCCAACCACATCGCAAAGCTAAATTTCAATGAGAATCCCTTTGGGCCCTCAAAACGGGTAAGGACCGCCATTACCAATAGTTTTGATAGCGCTTGCCGGTATCCCTACCTAGAGATTTTTGATTTGGTGGGCAGGATCGCAGAGAAAGAAGGGGTTTCCAAAAAGCATATTGTCCTTACCGGAGGTTCTACCGAAGGATTAAAGGCTGCAGGGGCCACTTACGGTATGGATGGCGGTGAAATTATTGCGGCGGATCCCACTTTTCAAGCCTTGATGCGGTATTCCGAAAATTTTGGGGCTTATGTACATCGCGTTCCCGTGGATGCACAAATGAACCATGATTTGGACGCCATGGAACGCAGGATAAACCAAAAGACCAGAATGGTCTATCTCTGCAATCCCAACAATCCTACAGGAACGATAATAGAAAAAAACAAGCTAAAGGATTTCTGTGCTTCATTAAGCAAAAAAGTAATGGTTTTTAGTGATGAGGCGTATTATGATTTTATCACGGAACCGGATTACCCTTCTATGGTGGAACTGGTGAAACAAGATATGAACGTTATCGTCTCCAAAACCTTTTCCAAGGTTTTTGGCATGGCGGGCCTTCGTATAGGATATCTTGTGGCCCGGCCCGACATCGCCACTCGATTAAAAGGCAATATTATGGCAATGACCAATATGTTGGCCATACATGCCGCAAAGGAAGCCATGCAAGATGAGGAGTTCTACAAATTTAGCATCGCTAAAAACTGGGAAGCCAAACAATTGATTTATAAAACCTTGGATGATTTAAACTTGAAATACGTGCCTTCCCATACCAATTTTGTCTTTTTTAAGTCCGGTCGTCCCATACAAGAATTGCAGGCCCAAATGTTGCAGGAAAATGTGGCCATTGGAAGGCCCTTTCCCCCATTTACCAATTGGGCACGGATCAGTACCGGAAAAATTGAGGATGTGATGCTATTCGATAAGGGTTTACGGAAGGTGATGGGGTAATCCGACCATCCTTTGCAATCTAAACCTGTCTTAGAAGATTTGTACGCTTGAAGAGGGTGCGAAGTTGCAAACTTCGCACAGCCAGGAAAACACCTCACTCAATTCCCAAGATCTCTTTTACACGATCCGCAAGCTTTTTGTTAAATTCCTTTTGGCTTATCCGTATCCCTTCATTAGGCTTTATTATTTGAATAGGTAGACCTTCATTTATTTCGATATCCTTGGCTACATATTTAAATTCAGTATGGCCACCTGTTTTATTGATTTCCAAAATCAGCCCCGGCAGATTAATATGGCCATACGGTCCAAAAGGAACCTTAATATCGGGTGCATACCAAGCCGTATACTTTATCATAAACGATTTTCCAGTAACCTGTGTATAATTTACTTCTCGAACCGCTTTTTTACAAACATATCCTAAAATTTCTTTGGTTTCTTCTTTCAAATCCCATTGAATTGATTCTACATTTTTTGATATAACATACCGTTTGCCAAATTGGTGAATTCTATGTAAAAAGTCTTTCTTCTTAGAATCATAAAATAGTTCTCCTTTTATTTCAAGCGAAGACTCTTTATACTTAGACCAGTTGTTATTACTAATGGTAGATTCTTCGGTTAAACTACAGAATGAAGTGTGGTTTCTAAACTCTAAAAGAATACTCTTTGGAGCAAAGTCATCGTCCAGCCCTATCGTGTTAACATCAAAAGAGGTTGGGTTTTCATTGGTATAGTTGCCTTCATAAACTTGATATATCACTCTTCCAGATAGACCCTCTTGGGCCAAAGAAAAGGTAACAGTTGCCATTCCCATAAGGAAGGTACAAGT
>CALEYA010000111.1 GCA_937926215.1 uncultured Croceitalea sp.
AAATCCGCACCTAAAATATCGGTCAATTCCGCATAATTGTTAGAATCCAGATTCCTGTAGCTAACCCCTAAGTCCAAGGCAAGACCTTCTCTAAGTCCTATGTTAGCTGTACTGGCTAGCTGTAACGATTGATCATCAACAACATCATCGGCCAAAACATAGGCCGCTTTTCCATTGTTTCGGTTGGCAGTAAACAAATTGCCCCAATTGATCTGTGGATTGTTCAAAAATCCTTCCCGGGCCAAAGCTGCATTGGTAAAATCCGCACCAATGGGGTTGTTGATATAAAAACTGGGCAAAAACCTAAAAAAAGTGGGATCCGGATTGGGGGCGTTAAAAAAGCGAAGACGGCTTCTTTCATTTTTTCCAAATTGATAGGAAGCCCCTGTGCTAATGGTGATGTTTTTGCCCTTATAATAATGGTTGAACATAAATATAGGTTCAAAAATGGAACGTTCTCGGGCATTTCTAATACGACCGTTTTGATCACCCCAATAGGGATTATAGCGATTGCCTACCAAATTAAAGACCTCTTCGGTAATAGCGGCGGATCGGCCCCTTCTGTTTTTTGCGGCCAACCCCGTTACCCCAATTTGATGTTTTTTATTGATTTGATACGTAAGTGCCCCAAAGAACGAAAAAGCATTGTAAAAAGTTCCGTTGGTATAACCCTGATTCGCCAATCTACGGGAGGCGGATAAGGTAAAAGATATGCCTTTGTTTGATGTAGGAGCGGTATATGTAGCCATGATTCTCCCTGTATATGTTCTATTGGATAAGGAGGAGGAAATCCGGGTGCCCGGTCTTAGGCCATTAGGTCTTAAATCAATATTGGTATTTCCCAATACGCCTCCAAAAGTATGATCGGAAGCCTCCATCCCGTTAGTGAAAGCTTGGTTTCTGATAATGTCGTTCAATCCGCCCCAATTGTTCCATTCCGGTCTGCCGTTAAAAAACTTGTTCATAACAAGGCCGTTCAATAGTACTTGGCCTTCCCTGGAATCCAAGCCCCTAACCCTAAAGAATGCCTGTCCAAAATCAAAGGCAGCCCTAGTTAAAAAAATATCACGTGTGGCTTGTAATAGGCCTGCGGAGTTGGATAGGGTTTCGTCATCATCGGAAAGGTCATTTTCCGTTAAAGTGATGAGATTATCCGTTTTCTCTAGGGTAATATTTTTTTCCATGATCAGGGTTCCCAAATCGATAGATTCGCCATTCAAGAAGAGCGGTAGCCGTTTGATTTCATACCCTATTTTGGAGATAGAAAGAATATAATCGCCTTTTAGACTTGTTTTTAGTTCAAACCAACCTAATGCGTCACTTTGGGTAGTGAAATTTGTACCCTCAATGGTTACGGATACTGCTATAACGGGTATTTCACTTGTACTCACAAGCTTTCCACTTATAGTGCCGTTCCCCTGGGTAGCAAATATACCATAGCAACTTACCATGCACAATAACAACAGTATCCTCATTTTTGGTTAGTATAGTCTCCAAGATATAAAAAAGGCAGAAAATACACCACATTTATTAAAACTTGGCTATTTTAGGGGAATGCGATGGTCTACATACCTTCTTATTTTTTCCTTCTTCTTAGGGGTATCCCAAGAAGGGAAAACCTACCAAGTACGGACTATTGCATTTTACAATGTTGAAAATCTTTTTGACACGCTCAATGATTCCTTGATTTTTGATGATGAACGAACACCTAAAGGTCGCTACGCATGGACAAAGGAGCGATATCACACTAAAATTGGCAATATTGCGAAAGTAGTATCGGAAATTGGCGTTGAAAAAACAGGCACTTCCCCAGATATTATTGGATTATGTGAGGTGGAAAATAAATCCGTATTACAAGATTTGGTAGCCCATCCCCATTTAGAAGCTAAGGATTACGGTATCATCCATTTTGATTCTCCGGATGAACGTGGGATTGATGTGGCGTTGCTCTACAAAAAAGCGGTGTTTATTCCCTCGTCCGTGAAATCACAACGCTTGCTGTTGTTCAATGAAGAAGGATTTCGGGATTATACCCGCGATCAATTGATCGTTGGCGGACTTTTGGACAATGAGCAATTGTACTTTTTGGTGAACCACTGGCCTTCCAGAAGTGGTGGGGAGCAAAGAAGTAGGCCTAACAGGATAAAAGCCGCCCAACAAAACAAAAGGATTATCGACTCCTTACAAACTCTTGATTTTAACGCGAAGATTATCAGCATGGGTGATTTTAATGACGATCCTATAGATGATACCTTTAAAAAAGTCCTGAAAACTGAGGGTAAGCTAAAGAAACTGGATAGCACCCAACTTTTTAATCCTATGGAAAAATGGTTTCGCAAAGGAGTGGGCACTTTAGCCTATAGGGATAAATGGAATCTTTTTGACCAGTTTGTGCTTAGTCCAAATCTTGTGGATACCAAGAGTAAAAGAAACTATTCGTTTTGGAAGGCCGGAATTTACAGTCCTGCCTATCTTAAAAACCCAACGGGCAAATACAAAGGCTATCCGTTTAGGACCTATGTAGGAACCACCTATTATGGTGGTTATGCAGACCACTTTCCGGTGTATTTGTATTTGATTCGGAAAGCGGTAATCAAATAGCGGGGTTAGTACTAAAGCGCGTTACATCTTTTAATTAAACCACTGCCCCCAAGGAATACGGCTTAGAATTAAAAGAAGACCAAGGCCATAGAAAATGGCAATGCTTTTAAACTTGGCACCATCATCCATTTTCTTTTTATGACGGGACCATCCAATGGTAATAAGAGCTAAGGCTATGATGTTTATAAATGGGTGCTCCACCGCCAATAGGCGCGCAGGAGCATTTAGACCGCCCATGCCCAAGGTTTGGATCGCTTTTAAGCCGTTTGCCGATATAAAGAACAGCACCAATCCAATAAGTAGTTGGATATGGCTTAGGATTAGGGCAAATAGGCTTACACGCAAATCTTTTTCAAACCGAAATTCCTTTTTGCCCAACCAGCCTGCAAAGGCATTGATAACGGCGAGGATAAGAATGAGTAAAACGATATACGCAAAATAGGAGTGGAGGGTCTTTACAATTTCCATGGTTGTTCAATTAAGGTTTAAATGTACAGAATTTTAGACATAAAAAAATCCGCGACATCAAATTTGATGTCGCGGATCTTATAAGCTTAGCTGTTGGATATATCCTTAGTCAAAGATATAACGTAAGCCTATTTGTGCTTGCCATCTGGAAGACTGGATACCAAAATCATCTAGTTCTATGCGATTGTCAGATCCATCCAAGTTTACAATACCCGTATTCAAGGTAAATGTTGGAGTGTCCCCTGTTGCAACCGTTGTAAGTGGACTTACCTCACTTCTAATAAATCTACGTTGTCCCCAATCACTATTTAAAAAGTTGGTGAAGTTGAAGATATCCGCGGATAGCTGGAACGTATGGTTCTTTTGACCTATTTTTAAAGAGAAATCTTGGAGTAGTTTAAAATCTACAATATGGTTCCAAGGTCCTCTAGAACCGTTTCGCTCAGCGTAGTCACCTCTTCTTGTACTAAGATAATCATCGTTTTCAATAAAAGTATTCAACGCTTCCCACTGCTGCTCAGGTGTGGCAGTGACATTTCCATTACCGTCCGATATAGGCGCCAACTGAATTTCTGAAGCATCCCTAGGCACATAAATCAAAGCATTGTCCCTAGAATCATCGTTCAACAAGTCCCTTCCTTCATTGTAAGAAAAACTGTATGGATTGCTTTGGGCACCTTCGTAAAATAAAGCAACGGTAGTTTTAATGTTGTCGCTCCATTTCAATTGATACGATACATTGGCAGTAATTCGGTTACCGATTGCGAAATCTGAACGTGTTACAGGCAAGTCTGAATTCTTACCATTTACGGTCAATAGGTTTCTCCATTGCGAACTGTTCTGTGATGAGGTACCATCAAAAATCTTGTTGGACTCTCCGTAAGTATAGGAAACAGAACCGGCAAAACCTCCATCAAAAGGTTTGCTTAGGGTAAAGGTTGCGTTTGTTGCATTACCCCCACCCGTATTGGAAGCCAAAATGATCCTACCATAGGTGTTGTCCAGCAAATCACCGAAACTTCTGGTATAAAAGGGTCTGTTGTCCGCCCCTTGATAATTCCCTATTGGACCGGGGATGTTCAGGTTTTCATAGAAAACATCGGTAATGACATCGGTATATAAAAAGTCAGCAGAAGCTATTAATCCCCAAAATGGTAATTTTTGGTCTACAGCTATATTGTATTTCACTACTTGAGGTAGTTGGAAATCTTCTGCTATCAAATCAATATTACCACCTAAACCACCTGTTCCAGGCTCAACAGCCCTTGTTTGGTCATTAACATCTGGGTTGAATTCGGTTACATTGGTATTAAAATCCCCGGAGAAACCACCTGTAATACCATTATTGTTATATGAACCACCTGGCCAAACTAAAGGAAGTCTTGAGGTGAAAACACCTAATCCACCACGTACTTGTGTGGAACGATTCCCATTTACGTCCCAGTTAAATCCTAATCGAGGGGAGAATACCGCATTGCTGATTTCTTGACCAACCCTTGCGCCCTGTAAATCTTTACCGTTAGCCTCAAGGATGCCTACGGTAGTGGTGTTGAATTCTTCGTTTACGGGCCCTTCTTTCCATTGTGGAATATCGATTCTGGCACCAAAACTGAATTTAAAATCATCTGTGATATTAACATCATCTTGAACATAGAACCCGTATTGTGCGGTTTCAAAATCTGCCGAACCATCGGATTCGTCACCAACGGCAGTACCACCTACCAAAGAATATCCATGCTGAAATTCATCGGGAGCACCGTTGTTAAGGAACTGATCTAAGGCCGTTGTAATTAGATTTCCATCATCGTCGGTAACATCCACATACGTGTAACTACCAAAGTTAAACGCAAAGAAAAGGTTCTTTACGGTAGCGAATTCCAAGTTGGCACCCAAGGTTATGGTATGACGTCCTGAGTAAATTTCGAAATTGTTGGTAATTGTAAAATAGTCCGTATTCAACAAGTTAGCTGTTGAGAACGGTTCTGCACCAAAGGAGAGAAAACCACCACCATCTTCAATGCCTACCGTTGGGAAAGGATCTCCTAAAGGATCTCTGTCATCCCTTACCGCAGCATAACTAACTACTAAATTATTGGAAAATTTGTTGCCAAATCTTGAGTTCAATTCCAAAGCTGTGGAATTGGTGTTGGAAACAAAGGATTCGGAACCATTTAAGAAACCAATGCTTCTGTTTCCGGAGTTTCTAGCTTCTAAGTTGTCCGCTCCAACAAAACTGTGCCTTAGGGAAAGGTTATGGTTTTCGTTGATGTTCCAATCTATTTTGGCAACAAGCGTGTTACTTTCTAGAGTTCTTGTGTTGTTATCAAAAATACCGATATCGTAGTTGTAGGTATTTTGGACAAAATTTCTAAGATTCGTTAAATCAGCTTCAGAAGAACGTCCGGTATAGTTGCTGAAGTTAAAGGGTTGTGGTGTTTCTGTTTCCCCTCTTTCGTAGTTGACAAAAAAGAACAGTTTATCCTTGATTAGCGGTCCACCTAAACGAACTCCATATGTATTGGCAGAGAAATCGGCCAATCTTTCCCTTTCCTCGCCATCACCTACCAAATCTGGTGGTGTTCTGCCGGCCAAGGATTCATTTCTAGTAAAGAAATAGGCAGAACCTTTAAAATCATTGGATCCAGAACGGGTTACGGCGTTGATGGAACCACCGGAAAAACCGGACTGTCTTACATCAAACGGCGCAATATTGACCTGAAAGGTCTCAATGGCATCAACAGAAAGTGGATTAACACCTGTTTGTCCACCATTTGTTCCAGAACCTGCCAAACCAAAAACATCGTTGCTTACCGCACCATCTACATAAATTGCGTTATACCTGTTGTTCTGTCCAGCTAAGGAAATTGAAAACCCATCATCACCCTCGGTTAACTGCGCTTGAGGTGTTAGACGAACAAAATCTGCTAAGGACCTAGATGCTGCAGGGGTTGTCGCTACTTGACGTTGGGAAATGTTAGTGTTCGTACCTGTCTTGTTGGATCCAAAAACGCTATTGGCAACTGCCGTAATGACAACTTCATCAAGAGCTGTTGCGCTTTCCACCATTTGTACACTAATTCTGTTGGTAGAACCTAGGTCTAAAAATACGCCTTCTTTAACGTTGTCGTTAAAACCTACATAAGAAATAGTCACTTTATATGGACCACCCGTACGCATACCGGAGATACGGTAAAATCCATCAAAATCAGTTGCTGCACCATATACGGTTCCAGAAGGAACGTGAAGTGCTACGATACTCGCGCCGGGTAGTGGTTCCCCTGCGTTGTCGGTCACTTTTCCACCAATGGCAGAAGTGGTAACCCCTTGTGAAAATGCCATTGCAGAACAGAGTAACGCAAGAGCAACTAAGTAGAAGTTTTTCATTTTAAATGTGTTTCAATTGTTTGCAGCAAAAGTCTTGTTTTAGTCCTTTTCTTACGTTAACATAACGTTAAGAATGACCCAAAAAAATTAACAACAATAAAATTAAAACACAGAAAAACAGGAGGTTAGATACTGCCCTTGTTTGTGTAATTCTTAATTAACTCTTAAAAAATTGCAAAAGCCTTAGTGTTGAGGAATCATGATCACCAATTTCTGAATTTTGGATGTCCCCGAGTATGGTTTTTGCCAGTTGTTTGCCCAGTTCCACTCCCCATTGATCATAACTGAAGATGTTCCAAATAATCCCTTGCACAAAAATTTTGTGCTCATAAAGGGCGATGAGGGAACCTAAAGTGTTGGGCGTTAACTTATCGATCAGTAAAGTGTTTGTGGGTTTGTTGCCCTCAAAGACCTTAAAAGGAAGGAGTGCATCTATTTGCGCTTGTGAGATGCCGTTCGCTTGCAGTTCTTTTTCTACTTCTGCTGCCGTTTTCCCATTCATAAGCGCTTCCGTCTGCGCAAAAAAATTGGCCATAAGTTTATTATGGTGGTCCGTATTGCCATGTAGCGATTTCTTAAACCCTATGAAATCCGCAGGTATCAACTTTGTACCTTGGTGTATCAACTGAAAAAAGGCATGTTGGGAATTGGTTCCGGGCTCTCCCCAGATGATAGTGCCCGTTTCGTAGGATACCCTATTGCCATTCTGATCGACACTTTTTCCGTTACTTTCCATGATACCCTGCTGTAGGTATGCTGGAAAACGTCCTAGGTACTGGGTGTATGGAATTAAAGCTTCTGTTTCAGCACCATGGAAATTGTTATACCAAATACTGATCAAGGCCAGAATAACCGGAATGTTTTGATCAAAATCCGCTGTTTTAAAATGCTCATCCATATCATGGGCACCGTCAAGTAAACCCTCAAAATGGTCATAACCAACGGCTAAAGCAATGGTAAGCCCTACGGCACTCCAAAGGGAAAAACGCCCTCCGACCCAATCCCACATTGGAAATACATTTTCACTGGCAATGCCAAATTCCGCAATTTTTTCGGTATTGGTAGAGACGGCCGCAAAATGACTGGCAATATCTTCTTGACGGGCATGTTGTAAAAACCATTTCTTTATGGTGGTCGCATTGCTTAAGGTTTCCTGGGTGGTGAAGGTTTTAGAAACGACAACGAACAAGGTCGTTTCCGGGTCCAGCTCTTTTAATATTTCGTTCACATGGTCCCCATCAACATTACTAACAAAATAGGTTTTTAAATGGTTTTTGTAAAACTGTAGGGTATCTACGACCATGGCCGGACCTAAATCGGAGCCTCCAATACCTATGTTGACGACAGTGGTAAAGGATTTTCCTGTATACCCTTTTTTCTTTCCGGAAATGATGGCTTCCGTAAAGCTTTTCATATGTTGCTTAACCTCAAAGACCTCTGGGACAACGTTGGTGCCGTCAACTTCTATAACATCCCCTTTCTTGGCCCGTAAGGCCGTATGCAAAACGGAACGCCCTTCGGTTTGGTTAATCTTACCGCCTTTAAAATAGGCTTCTATAGCTTTTTGAAGGCCTATTTCATCAGCAAGCTCCAGCAGCAGTCCCAAAGTTTCTTTGGAGATGCGGTTCTTGGAAAAATCTACCATAAAATCATTCCAAATAATGGTGAATTCTGCCGCCCTATCGGGGTCGGTCTTAAAAAGTTCTTTTAGATGTTTTTTATGGATGTCCTTGTAATGTGATGCAAGCTTGGACCAAGCTTTAGTGGTTGTGGGGTTGGTTTTTGATAGCTCCATTAGTGTGGTTAAGCGTTAGCAAATCTTCTTCATCTTCTTTTTCGGACGTCTGATATTCTATACAATCCAATTGTCTTTTAAGGGGGTCGATAAAATCCAGATAAGCAGTCTTTAAGGAGTCTACGATAGGTTCGGCCGTTGGCAGTTTTTCACGTAATGGATCTACTTGGGCCCCATGTTTCCAAAACCGATAGCAGACATGTGGTCCACCGGTATTTCCGGTCATTCCTACCCAGCCAATAACATCGCCTTGGCGTACGTATTCCCCTTTTTTTACTTTTTGCTTGCGCATATGGAGGTATTGGGTACTATAGGTACCGTTATGTCTTATTTTAACATATTTTCCATTGCCGCCTTTTCTTCTGGATTCCGTAACCGTTCCATCCGCAGTTGCAATAATTGGCGTGCCAACGGGGGCGGCGTAATCCGTTCCCTTATGGGGTCTCACTTTATATCCGTAATACGCGATGCGTCTTTTAAGATTGTATCTGGAAGAAAGGCGATACCCAAACTTTATAGGTGCCCTTAAAAAAGTGCTTCGCAAATTATTGGCCTCATCATCATAGTAGTCCATGGCCTGCTTTAAGGAATCCGTTTGGTAGGCAAAAGCATAGACGGGCGTGCCTTTATGCTCAAAATAGGCTGCTTCTATATCTTCCGAACCGGCGTAAATACTATCATTGATGTACCGTTCTTTGTAGATGATCTTAAATTTGTCCCCTTTTTCCAACCGAAAGAAATCAATGGTCCACGCATAGATTTCAGAAAGGTTAATGGTAACGGCGTAATCCACACCTAAGGTGTCCAAGGATTGGGATAAGTTGTTTTCAACTACGCCGGCCACCTCACGGGATTTATAGGTAACTTTTTTCTTCCTTTTGTATGCACGTACGGAATCCCTTAGATCTACTACCGTATAATTGATGCGGTCATTTTCATAAATGAAAATACGCGCTTGTTCCAAAGTGTCCTTGGATTTAAGGATGACATAGGGTTTGCCAACTTTAATACGCTTTACATCAAACGTGTCTTTGTACTGTTCGGCTATCGTAACAATTTTAGGATAATCTACCTTGTTTTCCAACATCAATTGCCCAAAACTATCCCCGTTTTTTATGGTGTCCCGCACTACGGTGAAAGCGTCAAAGTCGAAGCCGTATTTTTTTGGGATAGGTTTTTCCATAGGCGCCTCGGCCAGCTCCTGTGAAGGTGCTTTCACCTCTTTTTTACAGGCTATAACAAGAATGCTTACCAGCACAATACCCCAATATCTTCGCATGCTTTTAGTTTTCATTTGCTGGGTTAAACAGGTGTTCTACCCATTGTTTTCCCCAATCGTTCCGTTCGGTTTCGGAATACAAAGTTGGGAAAAATATTATTTTCTGAAAACTTGGGGGCAGATACTCTTTCCAATTGGTGCCGCCCGTAGCATCTACGGCTGCTTTATCTTTGGCCAAATATCGATATGCGGACCCCATATGCATTAAAGGCCAATTGACGTTTGCATTGACATCCAACTTCTTTAAGGCATTCATCAATTTTTCATTTTTTTGATGCTGCTCTGGTAGGTTTAAGTATTTCTGATAAATGGTATTGCCTTTTACTTGATTGGCAATACGGATCAATCTTGGTGTATAGCGGTACTCAAATTGCTTAAGGGTTAGGGTCTTTTCGCCCGTGGCCTTATCCGTGGCACCTTTTTTCCAATAGATATGCTCATAGAGTTTTTCAATAGTGTCTTCGCCAGAGAAATCGTTTCTTTCCGTATGGTGTACCAAGTTTTCCATAGGGGTTGCATAGAGCTCTATCATACGATATTGGGCAGATTGAAAACCGCTGGCGGGCAACAAGGCCATTCGATACCGTAAAAATTGTTCACGTTGCATCCCGTTGATCATAATACTAAAAGAAGAAACAAGGGCTTTAAAATAGCTGTTGATACGGTTGGCTTTTTCCAGAAAAAAATCCAGGTCTTGGGACTTGTCATCCGTTATTTGCTTCTGCTCATGTAAAATCAGCTTAAAATAGAGTTCCGTAATTTGATGGTACATGATAAAAATCTCCTCATCCGGAAAATGTGTTCTTGGTACTTGGATGCTGAGAAGGGTATCTAGGTGGATATAATCCCAGTACGTGAGGTATTTTTGATATAATAGACCGTCCAAATACGAACTAAGGTCCTGACCAGAGTTTTTGAACTTTTCTTCAAGCTTAATGATTTGGGAGGCAATCTGCTTGTCTTTATCCATGGGTTGTTGTCAATTCTACTTCATAAGTATCTTGAACTGATTTTTAAGCCCATTATAACCATCTAAATCCGCTTTTATGGAACCTACCGCCAAATCTGCTTTTATACGAATGGGAATCTTGTTCAAATCGTTAGAAACCCACAAAGTTAAACTTTCTTTTTCTTTAAAAACCCGGCCAGATTGCACGTAAGGTCTAAATTTTAAACATTCTACTTTGCCAAACTTGGTTTTGACGATTTCCTTACCCAAGAATTTGAGTTTAAATTGATACACACCATCATCATCATACAACATATCCATTACAATACTCTCATTGACTACCAAGTCTTTTGATGAAAAGTTGTTTCTTAAATGATAGGCGGCGGAAAGTAAATCCTGTATGTTGTTATCGATATCAAAGTCGAATGTCTTTTTATTTTTATTGTCGGTCAACAACGCTTTGTTCTCATTGTAATCAAAATCAATTTCTATGTCCTTGGTGTACCCTCCTTCGTCAATTTTCCGTACAAACTTGTAGGGTCTATTGTCCTTGCGCCCAAAGTAACTTTCGTAGGTATCGTCCACCTTAAAGAAAACCCGAGCCAAACCGCTGGTTTTACCTTTGCCGACCACATGGTATACGGGGATACTGTCTAATTTTTCGGATTCCAGCTTTAAGGTTGCAAAACACGCATTCAGCCAACCGTAGTGTATTCTGAACTTTAACCACTCGCCAGATTTATATGCTTGCGGCTCTTGGGCAGAAACCTTTAGGGTAACCATAGCGAAGAATACAAGAAAAGCAATCTTTTTCATAAGGAGATTATTACCGTAAAATTATTAAAATACGCCAATACTTAAACGTATTTACTCTTACTTAAACAAAAGTTATTCCAAAGTATTGTATAAAAAAAGCCCTAGTGTGTTCACCAGGGCTTTTCCTAAATAACCAACCAAACTTTAAATTATGAAAAACCAATACTTAAAGTTAAGAGGGAACCACCCCTCTTGATGTCTCAAATATACGCTCGTATAAAATGGCTTTTTAGGTTTTTAACCAACTTTAACCAAAAACAAGGAATATTTGGAATTCGTTAATAGCTTTTGGCGGTTTTTTAAGAACTCATTTGGACTTTTTTGGATTGAAGCGAGAATCAGCTATTTGTTGCACTGTTGTCCCGAAAACTTTAGGGATTGAGTTGCACCCGCCTTGCCGCGAGGCAGGTAGCTGGGCTACGGAAAGAAAGAAAGGCGAGAACAGGCTTAAAAAGAGCAATTTTTTTAGCCAATTGAAAAAGTCTAAATGAGTTCTAAGAAAAAAATCAGAACCAATAGCCCACACTGAAGAATAAATTGCCTGCATCTGTCTGGGGTGTCCAAGAATAATAGATTTGCACGGGCCCCAAAAAGGATTCTAAACCATAACCTACCCCAAAGCCGGAAAAGTCGGGTTCCGTAAACCATTCGCCCGTTCTAAATAGGTCGTCCGCAACATTGGCAATATTGGCGGTAAATAAAAAATGGTTCTTTTTAGCAAATTCATAGTCCAATCTCGCGTAGGATTTTACAAAACTATTCCCGGGTAGACTTAAAAAATCATACCCAAAAAAAGGAATAAAATTGTTGACCAGATCATTGCCAAAACCGCCGAGCACAAAATCAAAAGAAGTGACCCCGGAGGTCCCCAATTTAAAACCACCTTCAGATTCTATATTGAGGGAAAGCTTGGGCAGGATGTTGAACGCCGCACCCATGCGGGCTTTGCCAATGGAAAACTCCTTAAAATTATCGTTAAAGTCAGACGATAATACATAGAAATGGAAATCACCGTCAAAGAACAATCCTTTGGTAGGAAAGTATTTGTCATCATAGGTATCAAAAACCAATTGGGCATAAGTGCTAATATAATTGCTGTCCTCAAAAAAAGTCCTTTCGTTGGACGTTGGTGGGGACGTCAATTCTGGATCGGGCATTAAATTGTTTAATGTTCTTGTGCTATACCTAAGGAGTTTGTGCTCCACGCCAATGCTAAATGAAAATTCCTCTCGTAATACGGTTTGTAGATACACTTGATTGGTCAAATCCGTTACATCCAAATTAATTTCGCCAATATTGGGATCGTCCACCGCATCAAAATTAGTCCTGATCAGGTCAAAGTTTATCTCTTCTTCAAACGCATTGAACGTAGAGTTTATGCCAAAACTCCAGTAAAACCCCTTGTCCAGATAATACTGAAAATTATAGCGTATGTTATCACCCACAATAAGGTCAAAAGAGGTAACATCATCCTTCATGAAAAGATTTTTTCGAGTAAGGTTGATAAGGGCGGAACTTTTGTACAGATCATCATAATGCGCCCCCATTTTTATAAACATCCTAGTTTCCTCTTCTTTTAACTTTAAGATCAGGTCCGTGCCCAGGCCATTGGATATCAATTGATAGCGAATGGCTTTAAAGTTTCCTGTTGCGGCCAGGTTGTTGATTCCCCGCTTCAATTTTTTGAAAGGTATTTTTTGCGCGAGGTTAAAACGCAATTTTCCTTTGATATAACCCCGGGTATAGGTATCGTTTCCCTCAATGATCAACCTATTGATAAACAAACTGTCCTTGGTAATCACCTTATTTTTAGGACGTTTTTTAGAGCGTTGTTTGCGGGCTAGATCTTCCAGTTCCCTATAAGATGCTTTAGCTGCCGTACTGCCGGTTTCAATAATAATGGGGCCTTTTTCAAAATCGATTACGGAAAAACCTTGGATATCCGGCTGAATATATAAGTCGGTAGCGGCTTTTTTTACTACCATGTCGTTTACGGTACGGTAGTTATTTATCTGCAGCAATATTTCCGTAGCGCTGCCCAGGGCTTCCCTATCGGCAAGTTTATCTTGGACATCGATACCCAAAATGTAATTTGCACCCATACGTTTAACCTCTTCAATGGGATAGTTGTTTACAACCCCGCCATCGATCAATAGTTGACCATCGATTTCGCTAGGTTCAAAAAGGGATGGAAAAGTACCACTGGCCATAATAGCTTCCGGTAAATACCCTTTATCAAGAAGGACCGGGTCGCCGGTTTCTACGTTGGTGGCCATACAAAGAAAAGGGATGGGCAGTTTTTTAAAATCCTTGATATCTTTTACATGGTATAGCAGGCGAACAAATTCATTATAAATATTCTGTCCCCCAGAAATAGCTTGCGGAAAGGCTACTTTAAAATTGTCGAAGGGCAGTCCAAGAGCATACCGCTCCGAGTCGTCCTTTTCATAAAAAGTTTTTGCCCCGCGGGGCACGTCATCTTGTATGAGCAAAGGAAGGTTGGTGGTTCTAAAAATGGAATCAAGTTCGTTGGCAGAATAGCCAGAGGCGTACAGTGCGCCAACAATGGCTCCCATACTGGTGCCGCCAATATAATCTATTTGCACCCCGGCTTCCTCTATAACTTTTAAGGCCCCAATATGCGCCAAGCCCTTTGCCCCGCCACCGCTAAGCACCAAACCAACTTTAGGGGGTTCCTGTGCCCAACCAAGCGTGGTCATCAAAAGCAGAATAAGAATGAAAAATCTTTTTTTTGGCATGATGGGCAGATCAGTGAAAGGAGGCAAATACTTTTTTGGCTTTAACCATTCCTATTGACTTTGCTAAGGTATCAATAGATGCTTCCTTTATGCGTTTTACACTCCTAAATTCTTTCAACAATTGCGCTGCCGTTTTGGCCCCTATACCGTCAATGCCTTCCAATTCGGAATTTATGGCCGCAGCACTTCTTTTGTTCCTATGAAAGGTGATGCCAAACCTATGGGCTTCATTCCGTAGCTGTTGGATTATTTTTAAGGTTTCCGATTTCTTGTCCAGATACAAGGGGATGGGATCATCTGGAAAATAGATTTCCTCCAAACGTTTTGCAATCCCAATGATGGCAATTTTACCTCTTAAGCCTAACAATTCCAGACTTTTTAATGCTGATGTGAGTTGTCCTTTTCCGCCATCAATAACAATAAGCTGCGGCAAACTTTGCCCTTCATTGACCAATCTTTTGTACCGTCTAAAAACGACCTCTTCCATAGAGGCAAAATCATCTGGACCGGTAACGGTTTTGATGTTAAAATGCCGGTATTCTTTTTTGGCCGGTTTACCATCAAAGAATACCACGCATGCGGCCACGGGATTGCTGCCTTGTATGTTGGAATTGTCAAAACATTCAATATGCGTAGGCTCTAGCGAAAGCCTTAAATCTGCCTTCATCTGCCCCATAATACGTTTGGTGTGGCGATCGGGATCCGTAATCTTCATTTGCTTAAAGCGCTCTTGGCGGTAGAATTTTGCATTGCGCAAGGACAGTTCCACCAGTTTCTTTTTGTCCCCCAGTTTGGGAACGGAGATTTTTAAGGTCTCCTCCAATGCTATGGTAAAAGGAAGGTACAGTTCTTTGGATTCCGAAGAAAAACGCTGTCTAAGTTCAATAACCGCAAGTTGAAGCAAATCCTCATCGCTTTCGTCCAATTTCTTTTTGATTTCCAAGGTATGCGAACGTATTATGGACCCGTGGGCAACCTGTAAAAAATTCACGTAGGCGTGGGTTTCATCTGAAAATATGGAGAATACATCAACATTGCTGATTTTTGGGTTGACGATGGTGGATTTTACCTGATAGTTTTCCAAAACCTCGATTTTCTCCTTTACGCGTTGTGCCTTTTCAAATTCCATTTCTTGCGAAAAAGCGTTCATTTGGTGCTTAAAATAGGTTATCGAACTTTTAAAGTTCCCCTTGATGATTTCCCTTATTTCTGCAACTTGCCTATGATAGTCGTTAGCACTTTGTAAGTCTTCGCAAGGTGCTTTGCAGTTCCCTAAATGGAATTCCAAGCAACGTTTGTATTTGCCGTTAGCTATTTTCTCCTTGGAAAGATCATAACTACAGGTGCGCAAAGGGTAAACGCTCCTAACCAGGTCCAAAAGCACTTTTACGGTTTTCATGCTTGTGTAGGGACCGTAATATTCAGACCCGTCATTGATTAGCTTTCTAGTAGGAAAAATTCTTGGAAAGCGTTCATTTTTAATACAGATCCAAGGGTAGGTCTTATCGTCCCGTAACAAAACATTATACCTAGGTTGGTGTTTTTTGATCAAACTATTTTCCAAGAGCAATGCGTCAGATTCCGTGGCAACTACAATATGCTTAATGCTATTGATCTTACTAACCATCACTTTGGTCTTTCCGTAGGCGTGGTTTTTGGTAAAATAAGAAGCCACTCGTTTTTTAAGATTTTTTGCCTTACCTACGTAGAGAATCTTATCGTTGGCATCATAAAACTGATAAACCCCAGGACTATTGGGAAGTGTGCTTAATTGGATTTTTAAAGAAGGATTTGCCATGGGATTACAGCTTTAAAATTAAGCTAGTTCAAAGGATTATGCAACGACCTTGTTTTGTTTAACTTTTATGGAATGATCGAGGCAAATAACTAACTACCTTTAGGAAGTTGTTTTTGGGATATGATGCTGCACTTGTTTTGGATAAACTTGTTGAGGTAAAAACACGTTTTGGAATGGAAATCCTTGTCGTTGTATTTGCAAAAATAGTGGCCAAGGAAACGGTGTTTGGATTTAGGTAATTTTCATTCTCTTAAAAAAGAAGGTTTTTTTTACTTTTTGTTCATTTTGTCCTACAAAAAAATGTTGAATCGCAAATAGGAAGCTACTTTTTCCTTAAAAAAATTAACGGTTTTGAATGTGGTTTTCAAAAAAAACGGAATTCCAAAGAATATTTAATACGCGAAATAATTTACTGAAAATCAGATAGATATGTAGATTTCTTTCATCGTTTTACTTTTTTTTGATGTTAAATTTTCCAAAAAAAAGTGTATTTCAACGATAAAATCGATCCTTTCATGGGTAATTCTCCCTTTTTTTTGCTATTTTTAAAGACTGTTAAAATTAACACATGGAAAATTATTTAATCGTTTTGGGCATGTATCTGGTTTTGATGTTGTTCTTCAAAATCTATTTTGCCGTTTCAACAAGAGAGTAGTTTTTGTTCCCCAAACGCTGCCCCCAAAAAAATCTATCTACAGAAGTAGATGACCAAAAAAGGACTGAGATTAAGCTTTAGGAATAAAAGAGGCCTACTTACATTTCCATTAATTGAAGGTTATAGTATCGACATTGCCAATAGGGCATTAGAGCTTCCTATTTGGAATTTTTTGCATTTCCATATATTTCTACCCATAGAAAAGAACAAGGAGGTGTCTACACTTCCATTACTTTCCATTCTTCAAGGCAAGGATAAAAATATCATCGTGCCTAAAATAGTTGCCAAGAACCAATTGGAACATTATTTATTGACGGATAACACTACCTTATTGCCCAATTACCTGGGTATACCGGAGCCGGTTGACGGAATTGGGGTCCCGGAGCATAAATTGGACGTCGTATTTGTACCACTATTGGCATTTGATATTCACGGAAACCGGGTAGGCTACGGTAAAGGTTTTTACGACGGTTTTTTACGAAAATGCAGGAAAGACGTGGTCAAAATAGGGTTGTCTTTTTTTGAAGCCTCTGACAGTATTGACGATATACATGAAGGGGACATACCATTGGATTATTGCATTACCCCAGAAAAGACCTATCGCTTTTAGTTAGGCCGTTTTGGCAAATGCCTTCTTATTAAAGAAAATCAATATGCCTACCCCAGTGCTGATGGCTGTATCGGCAATGTTAAAAATTGGGTCAAAGAAAGAAAAGGAATTTCCCCCAAAATAGGGAATCCATTCCGGCCATGTAGCATTTTTAATTATAGGAAAATAGAGCATATCCACAACCTTGCCATAAAATAATTTTCCATAAGGATCATTGGAAAAAAGCGTGGCGACCTCTTGATTGCTTTCATTGAACAGAACGCCGTAAAATATAGAATCTATGATATTGCCCAGCGCTCCCGCGAATATGAGCGAAACGGCCAAGATAAGTACTTTGGGGGATTTTTTCTTGATGATATCGAACAACCAATATCCAATACCGCCAATGGCAAAAATTCTAAAAACGGTCAAAAAAAGTTTCCCTGCGCTGTCCGATATCGGTAAGATATCGCTAAGCTTTGTACCCCAGGCGGCACCTTCATTTTCTATAAACAATATCTTGAACCAGCTGAATACTTCAACCGACTCTTGATACATAAAATGGGTCTTAATATAAATTTTGCTTAGCTGGTCGATCACTAGGATGATTACGACCAGAATTAGGGATTTTTTCAAACTCATTTGCAACAACTAGATTCGGCAAAAATAGCCATATTATTTGGGATTGGTGACTTTGATATCCCCTTCTATTGACGCCAATATAAAAGAAGTATTCCCTATAGGTAAGGGCACTAAGGCTACCTTGCCGTAAATACTGTTCGCTTGTACGTTTCCTTCTTCAGTTAGCACTAGGATATTTCCTTTCTGGGTTTTTACCTCAACGTTTTCCTTAACACCGTTCAAGGTGCAATCGCCATTGGCGAGTACGATCTTTAATGTTTCGTAATTGCCGCGTGCATTGACCTTGGTATTGGAACCAAAAACGTCTACTTGGCTATATTCCGGGACGCTTATGGTTAATGCTATCGAGATGACTTTGTGCGCACTTAATTTATCGTTTGGATGTTTAAAATTTGGAAGGAAAGAAGCCCCAACCAAAACGGTATTGCCGTTTTCTTCTAGATTAATAGCCAGGTCTTTCTTGTATTCCCCCTCTATTGCCGCTTCCACCACAAGTTCTTTTCCGGTAGTAGTCTTAAGCTCCAAGACATAACAGTTTTTGGCATCAATCTGAACGTATTGCTTTTCAGGATTGATAATGGTCTTTCGCACCAATTTTTGGGAAAACCCCAATTGGTGGCATGCGAGCAGACAAGATATAGCTAGGAGGTGTTTCATCAAAAAAACGCCCGAAGGCGTTTTGCTATTTTTGCATGTTTTTTGCTTCAATACTCAACGTAGCATGTGGCACCAGCTTTAAACGCTCCTTATTGATCAACTTGCCGGTTACACGGCAAATACCATAGGTTTTGTTTTCAATACGCAAAAGGGCGTTCTTAAGATCCCGGATAAATTTCTCCTGTCTAATGGCCAATTGGGTATTGGCCTCTTTGCTCATGGTTTCGGAACCCTCCTCAAAGGCCTTAAAGGTTGGTGACGTATCGTCCGTACCATTGTTGCCATCATTCATATAGGCACTTTTCAATAGCTCCAAATGGTTTTTCGCTTTTTCTATTTTTTCCTCTATCAAGACCTTAAACTCCCCAAGGTCTTTATCCGAATATCTTACTTTTAAATCTTCTGCCATTTTTAATGTTTTTGGATAAACAATTTAGTGTTCACGTCGTCAAAAGCAATTTCCGTGCCTTTGTCCAACTGTTCTTCATATTTCAGTTCTGTGGTTAGTGTTTCACTTTTCAAATACTGTTCGTTGTTGGCTACCGCCTTTTCTACCAGGCCGTCCTTTAAAATGCTCAATGCGATTTTATCGGTTACCTCAAATCCAGAATCTTTTCTAAGGTTCTGGATCCTATTGACCAATTCCCTTGCAATACCTTCGTTTTTAAGGGTTTCATCAATAGTAATATCCAATGCGACCGTTAAAGGTCCGGAACTGGCCACAAGCCACCCTTCAATATCTTGAGAGGTAATTTCTACATCAGACAACTGTAAAATAATACTTTTATTATCTAATGGCACGGATAATTCGCCTTCTTGTTCAATTTTTTGGATGTCTTCCTTTTTTAAACCATTGATCGCTGTTGATACGGCCTTCATATCCTTTCCGAATTTTGGACCCAAAACCTTAAAATTAGGTTTGATCTGTTTTACCAAAATCGATGAGGCATCATCCATCAAATCTATTTGTTTTACATTGACTTCAGATTTGATGAGGTCCGCAACCGCTTCAATGGCCTCCCGTTGTTCTTGGTTGAGCACGGGCACCATAATCTTCTGCAAAGGTTGGCGCACTTTGATTTTTTCCTTTTGACGTATGGATAACACCAAGGATGCTATCTTTTGCGCGGTCTGCATCTTATTTTCCAAACTTGGGTTTACAATGGTGTTGTCATGGGTTGGAAAGTTGGCCAGGTGAACGCTCTGCAAATTTTCTTTGCCGGTAGCGGTGTCCAAATCTTTATAGAGTTTGTCCGTAAAGAAAGGCGCTATAGGCGCAGCTAGCTTTGCAACCGTTTGCAAACAGGTATATAGGGTTTGGTATGCCGCAATTTTATCATGCTGATAATCGCCTTTCCAAAAACGCCTTCTGCTTAGTCGTACGTACCAATTGCTTAAATTTTCTTGCACAAAATCCGAAATTACCCTTGCGGCCCTTGTGGGCTCATAGTCCGCATAGGCTTCGTCCACTTTTTTAATGGCGGTATGTAGTTCAGATAATATCCATTGATCTAACTCTGGCCTATCTTCTAGTGGAATTTCCTGCTCCGCATAGCTAAAACCATCAATATTGGCGTACAAGGAAAAGAAGGAATAGGTATTGTATAAGGTGCCAAAGAACTTCCGCTTGACTTCTATAATACCATCAATGTCAAATTTAAGGTTGTCCCATGGGTTTGCATTGGAGATCATATACCATCTGGTAGCATCTGCACCATGTTCCGGTAGGGTGATGAATGGATCAACGGCATTGCCCAATCTCTTGGACATTTTTTTGCCTTCCTTGTCCAAAACAAGTCCGTTGGAGACGACATTTTTGTACGAAACGGTATCAAATACCATGGTTGCGATAGCGTGCAGCGTATAGAACCATCCCCGTGTTTGGTCAACACCTTCGGCGATGAAATCCGCAGGAAAGGTTTTGCCTTCATCGATCAAATCCTTGTTCTCAAAAGGGTAGTGCCACTGTGCGTAGGGCATGGAACCACTATCAAACCAGACATCGATAAGGTCCGCTTCCCGTTTCATGGGTTTGCCGGTCGGCGACACCAACACGATTTGATCCACAATATTTTTGTGTAAATCTATTTTATCATAATTAGCCTCGCTCATATCACCCACGGTAAAATCCGCAAAAATATCGCGTGCTAAGACTCCCGCCTCAATGGCTTTGGCCATCTCAGCTTTTAGTTCCGCCACGGAACCGATCATGAGTTGCTCTTGACCATCTTCCGTTCTCCATATGGGTAACGGAATACCCCAATACCTGGAGCGCGATAGGTTCCAATCATTGGCATTGGCCAACCAATTTCCAAAACGGCCTTCCCCTGTGGCTTTGGGTTTCCAGTTGATGGTCTGGTTCAACTCAAACATACGGTCTTTGATATCCGTTACTTTAATGAACCAGGAATCCAAGGGGTAATATAGAATAGGTTTGTCCGTACGCCAACAGTTGGGATAACTGTGCACATACTTTTCAACTTTAAATGCCTTATTTTCCTCTTTTAATTTTATGGCAATCTCAACATCAATGGAACGCTCTGGGGCGTTACCATCTTCGTAATATTCGTTCTTTACATATTTGCCGCCAAACTCCTTAAGTTCTGGTCTAAATTTTCCTTGCAGGTCCACCAACGGAACGGCATTATTGTTTTCATCAAGGACCAACATTGGGGGAATCTCCGGCTGGGCCAGTTTGGCAACAAGGGCATCGTCTGCCCCAAAAGTGGGTGCCGTATGCACAATACCTGTTCCATCCTCCGTAGTAACAAAATCCCCGGCAATAACCCTAAAAGCATTTTCAGCGTTTTGATAGGGTGATGCATAATCGATGAGCTGCTCGTACCTTATTTCCAGTAAATCGGAACCTTTACAAGCTGCAGCTACCAGAAACGGAATTTTCTTGTCTCCTTTTTTATAGTCCGATAGCACCGAAACCTCTTGGGTTTCTTCGTATTTCCCGCTAAATTGTTTGCCCACTAAGTTTTTGGCAAGCACTACTTGGATGGGCTTAAAAGTATATTGGTTAAAAGTCCTGACTAAAACATAATCGATCTTGGGACCTACTGTTAATGCGGTGTTAGATGGTAATGTCCATGGTGTGGTCGTCCAAGCCAGAAAATAGGCGTCTCCAAAACCCCCTCCACCTTTGGCACCTTCCCCAAGGGAGGAATCCAAACCAAAAGCATCCAAAATTGATTTCCCCCCTTTGGGGGCTAGGGGGCTTTTAAATTGGGCCGTTACCGTAGTGTCCGTAACATCTTGATAGGTGCCAGGTTGGTTCAACTCATGCGAGCTAAGGCCCGTACCCGCTTTTGGGGAGTAGGGTTGAATGGTGTACCCTTTATAAATCAACCCTTTGTCATAAATCTGTTTGAGCAACCACCATACAGACTCCATGTATTTGGATTTGTAGGTGATGTAAGGGTCGTCCATATCTACCCAATAGCCTACTTTTTCGGTCATTTCGTTCCAAACGTCCGTATAGCGCATGACTGCTTTTTTACAGGCCGCATTGTATTCTTCTACCGTGATTTTTGTGCCTATATCCTCTTTGGTAATCCCCAATTCCTTTTCTACACCAAGTTCTATGGGCAAACCGTGCGTATCCCAGCCTGCTTTGCGTTTTACTTGATAGCCTTTCATGGTTTTATACCTAGGAAAAATATCCTTAATGGTCCGTGCCATGACATGGTGTATGCCGGGCATTCCGTTTGCAGATGGAGGCCCTTCGTAGAAAACATAGGGCTCTTTGCCTTCCCTAGAAGAAATGCTTTTTTCAAAGATGTTGTTCTCCTTCCAATAGGCCAGTATTTCATCGGCTACTTTTGGGAGGTCCAATCCGCTATATTCTGCAAACTTCATAAGGCTTTCATTCTGGATTTACAAGTTTGCAAAAATAAAAATTTACACGGAATTAGGTAGTATTCAGTGACCTAAATGAAAAGTACGTGTCTTATTTTTATAAATACGTCTAAAAACGATTTTTAAACGTATATCTTGTCAACAAACATAAAACCTATTAAAATGAAAAAAGTAGTACTGGCCGTTTTGGCACTAGTAATCACAACATCGGCGTTAACGTCTTGCAAAGAGGCTGCAAAGAAAGCGGAAGATGCTGCAGAGGCAACTGAAAATGCAATGGAGGAAGCAGGAGAAGACCTTAAAGAAGCAGGAGAGGATGCCATGGATAAAGCCAAAGAAGTGGGAGATGATATGAAAGAAGCCGGCGAAAAGGCAATGGATAGTATCAAAGCAGCTGGAGAAGGCGCTATGGACAAAGCTAAGGAAATGGGAGATGATGCCATGGACAAAGCAAAAGAGATGGGTGACGATGCCAAAGATGCTATGGACAAAGCAGGTGACGATATGAAAAAGAAAGCGGATGAAATGGCCAAGAAAGCGGAAGACGCTGTTCAGGACCATTAAATTTTTGCCCAAAAAACTTAGAAAAACCCGGCCATCGCCGGGTTTTTTTGTTAAAAGCGATAATCCAGACTCAAAATAAGGTTGCTTCCCGGGGCAGAAATACCGGAGGAATACGTGCGGTATAGCTGGTCGGTGATATTTTCAAGAATCACACTGGTGGTTATGGAATTGGAAATCTGGTACTGTGACCTTAAGTTCAAGGTGTACCAAGAAGGAGAAAAAGGATTGCCATTTTCGTCCAGGGCGTATTGAAAGGTTTTGCTTCGTTCCGACAATGCCAAATCATCAAAAGCAATTTCCCCATTGTAATTAAGAAAAAAGTCGGCCGTAAAACGCTGGTTCTTGTAAACGATATGCGCATCCGCAAAAGTAGGGGCCGCATGCCTTGCCCCAGATTCAACCCCACTTTTATCCTCTTCGATTCCTTCTGTGATGGTAAGGTTGCCATTAAAGGACCAATGCTCGTTTAAAAAGGCTTGCACCCCAAACTCAAAGCCGTATACATACGCTCTGGCAGCATTTTGAATGGCTTGTACATTACTGAGTTCCCCATTGAACTCAATCTCCCTTTCCCCATTGAATTCAAAATCCCTTCGTACCAAGGCGTCCACAAGAAAGGTATAATATGCGGCACCTTTTAAGACCAATTTATCATTGAAGTTCTTTTGGATACCTATTTCAAAATTATAGGCGTATTCCGGCTCCAAATCTGTATTGGGCACTACTACGGAACCTGGTTCTGAGTCAAACACCTTTCCAATATCATCAATATTGGGAGCCCTAAACGCGGTTGATCCGTTGGCGGTAACCTGAAGGTTTTCCCTAGGAAACCAACTGACACCAATACTGCCTGTCAAAGCACCGGTAATGAGGTCCGCTTCATCAAAAGGGAATGCAAAAAAAGTGTCGTCAAATTGCGCATCTACCCATACTTGACTGTAGCGAAGGCCTGACAACAAACTAAGATTGGGCTTAATTTGATATTCTGAGTTGATATAGCCCGCAAAGGTCTGCCAAGTAGAGTTGTCCGGATGTCTTGGTTGTGCACCAACCGTTTCATTGGTTAGGATGTTTCTGTCCGTACCAATGGACCCTACTTTGTTAAAAATATATTCCGCTCCGTAATAGAGTTGCAAACCCCCAATTTTTTTGTTCTCAAAATCGAGGTTTAAGGACAGTGCATCCACTTTTTCTTCCGTTCTATTAAGAATTGGATCTTGAAAGTCCCTAACATTTCTGCTTTCTTCAAAGAATTGATAGGCTGCGGTAAGTTTAACCCCATCATAGAATTTGTTGTTCCCTTTTTTAGTGACTTGAAAGTTGGTCATAAACCACTCCTGCGGCCCATAAAACCATTCAGCAGACCTTAACCCATCACCACTGTCGTTGGGGCGTATGAGTCGGTCATACCTCCCATAATCCGAAGTGGTGGAATAGTAAAACCCTAGATCGTAATTCCAATTGTTGTTAGGGCGGTATCTAAATTTTTGCAAGAGATTGATTTGGTCATAACCGGAACCTACCTGTATTTCAGGGTTCGGATTGGTTACGAGTACGTCCTGTCCATCTTGCCGTTCCGCAAAATTTGGTCGTAAAAAGCGCTCCCTTCCATTAGTACCGGCCCTTAAATCGTCAAAACCGCTGTAGGTTACGCTCGTAAACGATGCCCAGTTTTTATGTCCTAGATTAAAATCCGCATGCACGGTATTTTCATTGTTCGCCGTTGAGAATCGATATCCGGCCCTTCCCGAAAAGGTCAGACTATCCGTATAGGAGAACCTAGGATCTTTGGTAAAAAAATTCATGACGCCCCCAATAGCATCACTACCATAGATTACGGAACCGGGTCCAAAGATGACTTCCGTATTTTTAATGGTGAAGGGATCTATGGAAATTACGTTTTGCACATTGCCTCCCCTAAAAATAGCATTGTTCATACGAACGCCATCAACGGAGAGTAAAACCCTATTGGTAGCAAACCCACGTATTAATGGGCTTCCGCCCCCAAGCTGACTTTTCTGCACAAAGACCTTTCCGCTATTCTGCAATAGATCGGCAGCGGTCTGCGGATTGTTAAAAGCAATACTTTTTGCATCTATGGAGGCAATTTTTTGTGGGATATCCTTGCGTTGTTGTTCCCATTTGGAGACGGACATCACCACTTCCTCCAATTGCTCCGCTTTTAATTTGAGGTAAACCCGATTTCCTTTTTTTGAAAGTTGTGCTTTATTGGTTTGAAACTGCTCATAACTAAGATGCTTAAAATAGATGCGTTCGTTACCGTTGAAAACGGCCAGATTGCACCTGCCGTCAAAATCGGTTATAGCGGTTTTGGATTTATCTTTGTTGTAGACCGCAACGTTGACTACCGGATTGCCAGAATCTACGTCCAATACGATTACTTGCTGGGCGTATATGGAAACGGAAATGAGGAAAAAAAAGATAAGCCAAACTATCTTGCGCATATTAGTCAAACACTGCATTTAAAACTGCCAAAGATTTGGGTTTTCTAAAGCCGTGCAAATGTAGCTCAAAATAGAGAATTAAGGTTTTCACCAGGGATTCGCGCTGCGCTTTAGGTACTTTTATTCCCAATAGTGCATCAAAATTTATGCCTAAAAACTTTTTGAAGTACTCCAAGGTATCATTTTCCAGTAATGGGTTTAATGAGGGGCGTTCTATAAACTGCCCTTCCATAAGGTCAAAATAGGCTTCTGGCCCTTTTGGATGTTCTGGATAAAAGCCAAGATGTTGGCATAGGTTTAAAAGAAAAAGGATATGAAAATTGGCAATAGTATCGTTATTGTCCAACCAAAACAAAGCGTCTTCCAAATAGGCATATAGGATTTTGTTTTCTTCTTGTTCCTGGATACTGTTCGCCAGCATTTCCGCCAAAAACAACACCAAACTGTTTTTAACGATATCTGTATGGACGGTTTTATAGGGATAACGCACTTTAACCTCTTTCATACGTTCCAAAGTGCCTTTGTTTTTGTGTACGGCCGTGATTTCCAATTGGGTAAGAGGCTGAAAATAGGCTGCCTTTAGTTTGCCTTTTTTGGAGGATAACACCCCTTTTAACAGATACGATTTTAGCCCGTCCGAAGCGGTATAGGCCTTAACGATTAAGCTGCTGTCCCCATATTTTATGGCAGATAGTACGATAGCGTTGGTGGTCACTTGCATGCTACAAAGGTATGAACCCTTACCATGTAATTTTTAATACTAAGAATGCCTATTCTTTAATAGGGGTAAGAATACGTATAGGGATTACATTGGCCGTGTCCGCAGGAAAGATTGGAGTCGCATGTTTGGTTTGTGGCACTATCACGGGCATTTTAAAGACAGGGTCGGAATTGGCCTGTGGCAATTCGAACCTCAAAAATTTGGGAATTAAGGTGGAGTCTGGATCAAGAAATAGTGCTTCCGGGATTATGGAGTGTTTTTTGGGATTTGTAGAGTTGGGTTGCGGATCAAGGTTTTTTTGGGATACCACCAAAACGGGAAATAAGACCAAGGAAATTAAAAATAGACGTTTCATAGGTTTGGATACTCCCCTAAAAATACAAAAAGTGCAATGATAAGCCATAAGGCTCAACAATTGCACTTTTCAATTCGGGCTATTTTAAAACTTAAATCACCCCTTGGGCTAGCATAGCGTCGGCTACTTTTACAAAACCGGCAATATTTGCTCCTTTTACATAGTTGCAATACCCGTTTTCTTCTTTTCCATATTCAATACAAGAATCGTGGATGTCTTCCATGATTCCTTTTAAACGTTCGTCCACTTCTTCCCGTGTCCAACTGATGCGGAGCGAGTTTTGCGACATTTCCAATCCGGAAGTGGCCACACCACCCGCGTTGGATGCTTTTCCAGGCGCAAAAAGGATTTGTGCCTCATGAAATGCGTGTATAGCTTCTGGTGTGGAAGGCATATTGGCACCCTCTGCCACGGCAATACAACCGTTGTCAATCAAGATTTTGGCATCATTCCCGTCCAATTCGTTCTGTGTGGCACAAGGTAGCGCAACATCGCAAGGGACTTCCCAAGGTGTTTTTCCTTTATGATAGGTTGCGGAAGGATACTTATCCGCATATTCCGATATACGGCCCCGACGGTTGTTTTTAAGGTCCATCACGAAAACCAATTTTTCTTCATCAACGCCGTCTTTATCATAAATATAACCAGCGGAATCTGATAAGGTGAGCACTTTACCTCCTAGATGCAGCACTTTTTCCGCCGCATACTGTGCTACATTACCCGATCCGGAAATGACCACGTTTTTACCCTTAAAGGAATCGTTCTTGGTCTTTAGCATACTATCCGCAAAGTACACGGTGCCATATCCGGTAGCTTCCGGTCTAATTAAGGAACCGCCCCAAGAACGGCCTTTTCCGGTCAATACCCCGGTAAACTCATTTCGTATTTTCTTATACATACCAAAAAGGAAACCGATTTCTCGGGCACCTACGCCAATATCCCCAGCGGGGACATCGGTATTTGGCCCAATATGACGGTTCAATTCTAGCATGAACGCATGGCAAAAACGCATGACCTCATCATCGGACTTTCCCTTTGGATTAAAATCGGAGCCTCCTTTACCGCCACCCATGGGTAAGGTGGTCAAGCTGTTTTTAAAAACTTGTTCAAAGGCCAAGAATTTAAGGACACTGGCATTTACCGTTGGATGGAAACGTAGCCCCCCTTTATATGGGCCAATGGCAGAGTTCATCTGGATACGGTATCCCCTGTTGACATGGATTTCCCCGTCATCATCTACCCATGCGACCCTAAAGGAAAGTAAACGTTCCGGTTCTACCATACGTAAGAGGATGTTCTTACCGTTATAAATTTCTTGTTTTGCAATGTACGGGATTACCGTTTCGGCCACCTCTTGTACCGCTTGTATGAATTCTGGCTCATGACCGTTTCTGGTCCTTACCTCATCCATAAACGCTTTGATTTTTTCTTCCATAAAGGATTGCTAATTTGTTAAACGTAGCCCTTTAAAAAGGGTTTATTTTATTGATTATGAAATATAACGGCAAAATTATGCTATTTACATAATTTGGCCTTCCAATTGTTACAAATATTTCAAAAAAAGTATTATCCGATAGCCTGTTGTAAATCGGCGATGAGGTCATCCACATCTTCAATACCAACACTTAGGCGAATCAAGGCATCTACCACACCACTTTTTTCGCGTTCCTCCTTAGGAATACTGGCATGGGTCATACTAGCCGGATGCCCCGCTAAACTTTCAACCCCACCCAAAGATTCCGCCAAGGTGAATACTTGTAGTTTTTCAACAATTTTTATGGCATCGTCATAACTGCTCCCATGAGGCACAAAAGAAATCATGCCACCAAAGTCGTCCATTTGTGCTTTGGCAATGTCATGATTGGGATGGTCTTCCAAACCTGGCCAATAGACCTTTCCAATTTTAGGATGATCGGTTAAATAGGCTGCAATAGCTTTGCCATTTTCGCAATGGCGCTGCATACGTACATGAAGTGTTTTTATTCCCCTAAGGGTCAAAAAACTATCCATAGGCCCACAAACGGCGCCACTGGCATTTTGTATAAAGTAAAGCTTGTCCGCAAGATCTTTATCTTTTACGACCAACGCGCCTACCACAACATCGCTGTGCCCACCCAAATACTTAGTGGCGGAGTGCATCACAATATCGGCCCCTAAATCTAGGGGGCGTTGCAAATAAGGTGTGGCAAAAGTGTTGTCCACGGCCAACAATAGCCCGTGTTTTTTTGCTAGATGGGAAATTGCCTTGATGTCAATAATGTTCATCATGGGATTGGTGGGGGTTTCCACCCAAATAAGTTTGGTGTTGTCATTGACCTTTTTTGCAATTTGTTCCACATCTTGCATACCCATAAAATGAAAGGTGATACCAAATTTTTCAAACACTTGTTTGAACAACCGGTAACTGCCCCCATAAAGGTCGTTGGTAGAGATGACCTCATCCCCTGGGTTCAATAGCTTAATAACGGCATCAATAGCGGCCAAACCACTACCAAAAGCCAAGCCGTAAGCCCCATTTTCTATACTGGCCAGTGCATTTTCCAAGGCCGTTCTCGTAGGGTTGGCACTCCTGCTATATTCAAAGCCTTTGTGGCCTCCGGGCGTGGATTGTGCGTAAGTAGAAGTTTGGTAAATTGGGGGCATTACCGCACCGTAAGCTGCATCTGGTTTTTGCCCTCCATGAATGGTTTTACTATTGAATTTTAAGTCTTGTTTCGCCATTGTTTTAAATTATATACACAAAGGTAGAGTTAACTTTTAGAGTAATCAACGAAAGCCTATTTTTGAAAAAAATTCCGTCTTGAGATATCCCTTGTGTTGCTTATTGTTGTTTCTGTGTGTGCTTGGTTGCCAAACCGATTCAAAACTTACAGTGGAGACACGTAACCTCAACGTTCCAACATGCGATGACTGCGCGCGTTTTGAAATTAAGTTCCCCTACGTTATCAATAAGCTTAAGATTGCGAACACCATAAATACGGCTATAGAGGAAGAGATTATCTATACGCTGCAGTTTAATGAAACGGATGCTGTAACCACTGCCGAAGGGGCAGCAAGCTCCTTCAATAAAAGTTTCCAACAAATGGTTTCAGAATTTGGGACCTTTGCCCAACCTTGGGAAGCTACTATTGATGGAGCATTAACCTATGAAGGTGAGGAGCTGGTAACCATTGCCCTTGAGATGGGGACGTACACCGGCGGTGCCCACGGGTATTATTCCAAAGTGCTACTTAATTTTGATAAAAACAGCGGAAAGGAATTGGAAGTCTATGAACTCTTTCGGGATATGGAAGGGTTTTTATTCTTGGCGGAAGCCCGATTTAGGGAAACCTATGAAATGCCCAAAACCGGGAATATCAATGCTACCGGATTTATGTTTTCTGATGATATGTACGTCTTGCCTGAAAACATAGGATTCATGCCAGAAGGTCTGGAATTGCATTACAATCAATACGAGGTGTCTTCTTATGCCGATGGTCCCCTGATCGTTTCCATTCCCTACAAAGACGTAAATCCTTTTTTAAGGGAAACATACCAAATAAAGGGACTTTAGTTCTTTAAAGCCCTGGCCAATGCCATGATACTCCCTAAATGAAGTCCCTCATGATATACGTTAAAAGCAATGGCGTCTTCCACAGAATTAAGCTCCACCTTTGGCGTGGTCATATAACTTTTAAAGGAGGTGAATATGCCGTTGTCAAAATCCGTTTTGGTTTTTTCGGGTAAGTTAAAAAGGAGCTTTGTGATCCCCTCTTGTTCGCTTTTATCCGGTTTTCCCTGTGGAAATGAGCCTTTTTGGTATTTTTCCACTAGATCCGAATCAATATTTAGGGGTAAACCACTTAATCCGTAAACCAGTTTTTGCTCAGTAACCACTACATGGGCAATATTCCACCAGATGCTGTTGTTGAACCCTTTGGGAATTGTAAATAGCGCTTCTTCCGGCGTATGCTTTAGAAATTGATAAAAGACCTTTCTGTTTTGTTGGATAATGGTGAATTGCGTTTCCAATACTGTATGTTTTAGGTAGGGTTAAAAATAGTTCAATTTGATAGAATTGGGTTTCTTTGTATTTCAAAATATAATGAACCATAACAGGGAGAAAAAGGACAAAAAATGAAAACAATATTCCACCTAGCAACATGTAAAACCTGCCAGAAGATTTTAAAGGAATTGGAACCTCTTGAAGGCGTTGAACTTAGGGAAATAAAATCCAAAGGAATAACACCGGAGGAACTGGAAAGCATGCGCGCACTGACCAACAGCTATGAAGACCTTTTCAGCAGAAGGGCAATGCTTTTTCGTCAACGCGGATTGAACGACCAAGAATTGGGGGAAGAAGACTATAAAAGCCTTATCTTGGAACATTATACTTTTTTAAAACGACCTGTTGTAGTTGTTGATGATCAGATTTTTATTGGGAATGCCAAAAAGCAGGTAGAAGGCGCAAAAGCTGCATTACATTAATGAGCAAAAGGGTACTGGCCTTATTGGCCGCATTGGGTGCTACCACTATTTACGGCATCAACCACACGATCGCTAAAGGCGTAATGCCTTTGTATATTAAACCTTTTGGATTTATTTTTCTTCGCGTCGTAGGAGCTACGGCACTTTTTTGGGGCATATCCTTTTTTGGCCCAAAACAGCGGATTGCCAAAAAGGACTGGGGTAGATTAGTGCTTGCGGCACTATTGGGCATGTCCATTAATATGCTTTCTTTTTTTAAGGGCCTTGAACTTTCCACACCCATAAATAGTGCTGTACTTATTACCATAAGTCCAATAATCGTCGTCGTGCTTTCCGCATTTATTTTAAAGGAAAAGGTGACCAGGCAAAAAACACTGGGTATAGCCTTTGGTTTTATTGGGGCCCTCACCTTGGTTTTGTTTGGGGCGGAGTTGCGGCAAGATGCCCCCAATATCCCGTTTGGGAATGTCCTTTTTATCGTTAATGCCGCGGCTTATGCCAGTTACCTCATAGTAGCTAAAAGACTGCTGCAAAAATACCATCCATTTACCTTAATGAAATGGTTGTTCACCATTGCCCTAGTAATTAACTTGCCCATTACCCTTCCAGAGTTTTTGGAAATTCAGTGGGATACCATGCCGTCTTGGGTATATGGTTCCATAGTTTTTGTAGTGGTTTGCACTACGTTTATGACCTACTTGTTCAACATATTTGCCATGACCCAATTAAAGGCGTCTACAGTAGGGGCATTTATTTACCTACAACCCTTATTTGGAATTGGTTTTGCCTTGCTCTCCGGGAAAGATAGTCTTGGTCTTGTCCAAGTGCTAGCAACGGTGCTGGTACTCGTTGGGGTTTATTTGGCCAGTAGGAACGTACAGGCATAGGCAAAGACGAGCAATTTTCTCAGTATATTAGTTTCGTGCATGACGGATATAAGACTAGGTACTCTAAGTATTCCGTTGTGCTTAACCAATTTTACACATGATACCAGGAACCCATAATGCCCTAGCCGATTCAAGGAATCAGGATATAAAAATCTTTATCAATGGCGAGCTGCTCTCAAGGGATGACGCCAAAATATCCGTCTTTGACAGCGGCTATTTGGTTGGTGATGGGGTTTGGGAAGCCTTTCGCTTACACCAAGGGGTGCTCGTCTTTTTGGACCAGCATCTAGATCGCTTATGGCAAGGTGCGGCAACCATAGGCATGGCACTTCCTTTTAGCCGTGCAGACCTCATTGAAGACGTATGGAAAACCATTCGTGCCAATGAAATGCATGACCATGTGCATATAAGGGTGATGGTTACGCGGGGGATTAAAAAAACACCTTCCCAAGATCCGCGGCTTACCATATCCGGACCAAACGTGGTTATCATTGCAGAACATAAAATAGCATCACCGGAAACCAAAGAAAAAGGCATTACCTTATTTACCAGTACCATTAGAAGGGGCTCCCCAGATTATTTAGATCCCCGGCTAAATTGCCACAGCAAACTGCATGAAGTGCAAGCCTTGGTACAAGCCTTGGAAGCAGGAGCCGATGAAGCATTAATGTTGGACGTGAACGGTTTTGTGGCTACCTGCAATGCTACTAACTTTTTTATGGTAAAAGATGGTGAAGTTTGGACGTCTACTGGTCAATATTGTATGAACGGCATCACAAGGGGGAACGTGATCTTGGTCTGCGAACAGCATGGTATTCCCTGCAAACAAAAGAATTTTTCCCTTTTTGATGTCTATGGCGCGGATGAAGCTTTTGCCACGGGAACCTTTGGTGGGTTAACACCTGTTATCAAAGTCGATGGCAGAGTAATTGGTAAGGGACAGTATGGCCCCATGACCAGAAAATTGGACGTACTCTACCAAGATTTGATTCAAGCGGAAACCAAAAAACAGGAAAAATGACAGAAGACGGTATCAAGCGGATTTGTCTCTGGTCCGGGCCAAGAAATGTTTCTACGGCCTTGATGTATTCCTTTGCGCAACGCAAGGATACCCAGGTTTTTGATGAACCACTATACGCCCATTATTTAAGCAAAACCAACGCAAAAACCTACCACCCGGGTGCAGATGCCATACTGGCGTCCATGGATAATAATGGGAATAATGTGGTCCGAATGATGATGGGAACACAAGATAAACCGGTAGTCTTTTTCAAGAATATGACGCACCATCTTTTGGATGTGGATCGTTCTTTTATGAAAAACGTAACCAATGTAATGCTTACAAGGGACCCTATTGAAATGCTGCCTTCATTTGCTGAGGTCATTGAAAATCCCACGATGAAGGATGTGGGGTACGAACTTCATACAGAATTGGTTGAATACCTCCAAGGGTTGGATGTTTCCCCCATT
>CALEYA010000112.1 GCA_937926215.1 uncultured Croceitalea sp.
CGTTCCTGTAAATTGCCATTTTTCCCTTGCTGCTAATAACCAATCCTGTGGTTGCGCTTTATTGGTCTTCTTTTGCCCCATATCTTAAAGATAGCATGTAATCGTCTTATCTTAGCATAAAATACACTTCTTGGGAAAAAACGTTTTGGGAACCGAATTACAAGCCTGCTGTTTTGCGCCAAAAACTGGCTTTTATAGGGACGGCTTTTGCAAGACCGGAGCTGAAGACGTGGGGACCCATGTAGTTTGTGCCGTTATGACCGAAGAATTTTTGGTGTATACCAAAGCGCGAGGGAACGACTTGAGCACGCCCATGCCCCAATATCGATTTCCGGGATTACAAGCAGGGGATAAATGGTGTCTTTGCGCTTCCCGATGGAAAGAAGCCTACAATGAAGGGAAAGCCTCAGAGGTGATTTTAGAGGCCACACACCAAAAAGCGTTGGAACTTGTTGATTTTGAACTACTGTTGGAACACAAACATGCCCCAGAGGGCCTTTAGGCTACCTTAAGTTGGTAATCCTGTTGCTCCAAGTGGCACAAGCGTTCTTCCTTTTCCGCTATTTTTCGCACTAAGAGTACGGCCAATATGGCCATAGGGATGTCCGGTGTAAAAGCCAACATATTCAGTAGGGTGCTATCCATTAATTCTTCCAAACCGTTGGCATTCAAACTTTTCCGAAAGGATATTTGACCCAAGATTCCAGAGATAATCCAAAGGGCCCACCAAATACCGATTAACCCTCCGTTTTCTTTTTCTGGATGGGCGCTGCGCTTTTCGATCAATACACTAGTGCCCTCATCGATTTCCTTTATCATTTGATACGGCCGGTAAAGTGAAATGATGGGTACGAACCATCCGCCTGCGGCCCAACCATCATCATGGTTAACACGCATACGTAACCCAAGATTAAAATAAGCCCTTCTAAACCACATGATAAAGACAACGCCAGAAGTGATATAAATGATGATGTGCAGGATGCTGATCGCAAATTCCCTAAGGTCGTTCCAGGTAAGCTCGTCATCGGTATACCCACCGCCATTTTGTACCGTGGTCAACAGATCATACTGCATCCATGAGGAAATAAAGGAAGCGAACCCGACCACCAAGACTACCCAAATGAACAATTCCGCATTTTTGGCGCGGGTAGCGTTGGGCCTAATGGTCTCTTTTGGTTCTTGTATGTAACTGCTTTGTTGGTCCATTAAAAAATCTGGACAATCACCGTTAAAGTCCGCCTCGGCACCTGTAAGCTTGCATAAAATTCCTTTGGTAAGGTTAAAATCGCGGTTTTGGCATTTTTTGCAAAACACCAGTCGTTCTTGTCTTGTCATACTATTGGTCGTGGTATTCAGTACACCAGTAACGGAATTTCTAGGCTATCCGTATATCACCGTAGTAATTTTACGACGAACGGCACCTATTTTGGATGAGGACCACTTTAATGAGAATGGTATTCAAGCTTTTTACCCCATGGAAATAAATGAAAGGAATTCAAGAAGTATCTTCGCCCAAAACTACAAGCATGGTCAAAGCGGTATTATTTGATATGGATGGCGTAATCATCAACTCAGAACCCTTACACCACAAAGCCTATCACTTGATGTTCGATGAAGTGGGTATCACCGTTGACCAAAGCCTGTATGAAAGTTTTACGGGACAGGCCACGTTGCATATCTGCAGGCAGCTGGTGGCGGAATTCAACTTGGATCAATCCCCGGAAGCCTTGGTTTCCCTAAAGCGTGGGTTTTTTAAAGACTTGTTTTACAACGATCCGGAACTGGATTTGATTCCCGGGGTTCGGGAGTGTATTGAAGACTATCACTCCAATGGGTTGACCTTGGTATTGGCGAGTTCTGCCTCCATGGGGAACATCAATAATGTGTTTGATCGCTTTGGGTTGGACTCCTATTTTAAGGCAAAATTGAGTGGAGCGGACTTAAAAGCCTCCAAGCCACACCCAGAGATATTTTTAAAGGCCGCAGAAGCTTCCGGACATGCCAAGGAAGCGTGTATGGTCATCGAAGATTCTACCAATGGGATTAAGGCAGCCCATGCCGCAGGCATTTATTGCGTGGCATATAATAGTCCTAATTCCAAGAACCAGGACTATACCTTGGCCGATACGGTTATATCAGACTTTACGGAAATACGGTTTGAAAACCTAGCTGCCTTGTAACTTTTGAGCACTATGTTGGCAGCTGCTTCCCCTTAAACCATAGGACAAAAGGGCGATTCCCGTGTACACCTACTATTTTTGAATTTACGCTTGAATTTGAACTTGACCCTTGTGTTTGAGCTTGGTTTTTGCGTTTGCATTTGCCTTTCAACAGCCCGTCTCCGTATCGCAGCTATCCCCATCTTGTAAATTTTTGGCTGGGGCCAGTTTGGAAAATACCTCCAAAAAAGTTGTTGCCGGTTGTGCACCGCTAATGCCATATTTGTTGTTGACGATAAAGAAGGGAACCCCGCTAACGCCCAGTTGTTGGTAGTGCGCAATTTCTTGTTTTACGGCATAGGCAATTTCGTCATTGTTGAGAATAGCATCCGTTTTTTGGGCGTCCCAGCCAAAGGAGGCCATAATGTTATGGAGGACTTCCGTTTGGTTCAAATGTAGGTTGTCATCAAAATAGGCTTTTAAGAAACGCTCCTTTAGGGCTTCGGCAAAGCCTTCTTCCCGGGCTATGTTCAACAATTGGTGTAGTGGCAACGTATTTACCGCCAACCACTGCTCCCCAAAATTAAAGCGGATGCCTTCGTCTTCCCCGGCTTCGATAAGGCGGTCCATCATGGGTTGTATGGCATCCAAGGATCCAAATTTGTTGGTAAGGTAAGTAGTGCGGTCCAAACCGTCTTTGGGCATATTGGGGTCGAGTTGATAGGGGTGCCAAGTAACCTCAACAGGAATACCCTGCCATTGTGCAAGGGCTTTTTCCAAACGTTTCTTGCCAACATAACACCAGGGGCAGGCGACATCGGACACCACATCAACTGTAATTTTTCCTTCTTGCATAGCAACTTGTTTTGATTGGGATAAAGTCGGTAAAAGCTAGCGTAACTAACGTATTTTATACTGGGTAATGCCATACCAAAGCCCTTTCTTTTAAAAACTGTTAGGTAGTCTTAGTATCAACGACTTAGGAGATGTGAAAATAGAACGTTTTAGTGTTGGTTGGATGAAAAAATTAAGGAAGCTTTCTAAAAGCGATCTGTTTTTTGCTGCTTTCCTACTTTTACTTTTGGTACCCCAAACCAGAAAACCCATACTGGTGGGGGTCAATAAAGCAAGGGTGTGGGCCTTATCGCCCAATTTGAATTCCAAGGATAAACAGGTACAGCTTACCACTTTTGACTATCGTTTAACCGATTTGGCCGGCTTGCAAACAGAGGTAGCCATAGGAAAAGATAATATCATTTTTTTATCGTACTGGGCAACATGGTGTCCGCCCTGCATAGCAGAACTGCCCAGCATACAGAAGTTGTATAAATCCTATGGAAAACATATTGATTTTGTGCTCATCACAAAAGAGGATCCGGCGGTGGTGCGTCAGTTTTTAGAAAAGAATACCTTGGACCTACCTGTATATAACCCCAATATGAAAACCCCGCCCGGACTTAAAGACGATCGACTGCCAACCTCTTACCTTATTGGTGCCAACGGCGAAATTTTAATGGAGCAAACCGGGGCCACGGACTGGAATTCCATTAAAGTACGGCAGGTATTGGATGAATTATTGGTCGCGCAGATTGCCCTAGACTAGGAAGTGACCCTAAAACAGCTCAATCTGGGAATTTTGTGCTTCAATTGGCATTTTTAACATTAGAGGGACTTTAGGCTAGTATAGTCTATAAGAAGCCCATTAATTTGCCAATTCAAGCTCATTAGGTAAGCACGTCTATCTTCCCCCCGATTAATGGATATGCTAATTGCCAATGAGCTTGTTTTTTATGGGCAAACGTAGTATGCAACAGCTGTTTTACGATACCGGTTTACAGCTCTGTTAAGTTTTCGCACAAAAGAATGTCCTTTATATTTTCAAACATGAGTATTTTTTCTAAATATTGACAGAATAGCGGGTTTAAAAATGAGGAATTTGCTGACATAGCATTATTTTAAGTCAATTTGCGGGTCTTTAAATTCCATAGTCGCCCTAGTTTCCGTATCCAGCTTTTCGGATAGGTTGATGAACTTGTCCAAAAGGGTGTCTATTTTGTTCCGTAAATCCGGATGTTTCTTTACCATGGCCTCTTGGTAACGCACCGCAGGAAGGCTTAAGAGTCTTGCCAACGGAGGTTCCACAACACCCCAATCTTCCATACGGTAATCTTCATATTCCTTTAAAGCAGTATCGATTTTTGTGTTATGGTTTTCGATGCGTTTTATAAGATCTAAGGGGTCCACAACTTCCCCAAGATATTTTTCAAGCTGGGCATACTCCAATTTATGGGGCATCATAAGTTGTTCAACAACAAAACCCCGTTCCCGTATTCGCTCAAAAGCATAACGCGGCAACTTTTCTATGGATGCCAGTGTTTCCAAGATGGATTGGATTTCCCCTTTGTCCTGCTTATAGTTGGGGGTGAGTCCCCAAGATTTAAGGACCTCGATAACGTAAAATTCCTTGGAATTGATAATGCTGATAAATACTGGGTTGATCCTGTTGTGATAGGGTTTGGAGGCATTACCTGCAAGGGCATAAAAGGCTTCATAGGCACTTAGCATTCCGGAATTCTCAAAATACCCACCATCCAAAAAAGCGCCTTTGCCTTTTATTTTGGCCGTTGGACTAAAGAAAGGAAACCTGTTGGTTGTGCTTACCGCGCCAAAGAAGGTGAGCGAACTGTCTTTCTGGGTGCCGTTAAATGCATTCGTAAGCTTTGCGGCCGGGAAGGTATTTTCCGGAAAATCGATACTGGTGGCAATGGCCTGCTGTCCGCCAACGCCGGTGCTGTTCATAATGAGCGCCGGAAAGTGTTTTTTTCGCTTTGTATAGGCCTTTAACCAATAGTCTTCAAAGCTTGATGCATTAAAAACTTCCATTCCCGTATTTGCGGCATGGGTGGCCATACTTTTATAGGAACGGTCACGGCCACCATGTCCTTTGGGGTACACCTTAAGGGGCACAAATTCCCTAATCCAGTCCCAACCCAAGAGATAGGTAAGTTCATTGGAAAGCACATTGGATTCCCCAATGGTCCTTATCTGTGCGTTGAGCTGCGCTTTGGTAACTGTACCTTTCTGTGCATGCAAGGCCGTAAAACTGCCAATGCCCAAAGCCCCACCGGAAACGCCCGACATGGCCAAGGTCCTTCCAAAAAAGCGATCGCCATAGGTATTGTCCAATTCGTTTAGGAGCAACAAATTCCAAAGATTGGCTTTTAAACCCCCACCGTACGATCCCACTACAAAATAATTTCCAATGGAATCTTTGGTATTCTGCAGCAAAGTATCAACATAGGTGGCATGGGGCAGCTTACGTTCCCTTTTTACCAAATCCAGTTGGTGTAGGTCATTTTCTTGCTTTGCCAAATACCCCCCTGCCAAGATTAGGACGGTTAGCAAAAAGGGAATCCCGTACTTAAAGAAAGCGGTGTAGTTGTTTTTTGCATTTCTGTGGTAAAACATCAGGTGTTTTAACAAAATGGCTATGATGGAATACACCAAAACAATGTACAGCAATATAATGTTTATGGGGTTTAGAAAAGTAGCCACCGAAACGCTCATGTTAGCCATGATTATGGCAATTAAGGAGAACATCCCGCTAAAGCGCATCAGTTTTAAATAGGCAACATTGTTGCTTAAGCCACCAAAAATGGCAAAGAATTTGAAGTGTTTGGCACTACTGAGTTTATAGAAGATATGAAAGGATTTCCGAACCTTTGGATGGAACATCTTTGGATTGTTCTCGTAAAGATTAGGCCCTTCATAAACATATTTTAACAAGCTCCTGGAAATCTTGAACATGACGTACAGAAAGAGTTGCAGTCCTAGGGTGATCATAAAGAGGATGACGCTCCCTTGGCTCCATCCATGGACGTCCACATACCATGCCGTAATGAGCACCGCGGCAATGCAGAGCAAAAAATACCAGGGGAAGTACTTCACATAAAGGTGTATTTGGCCCAAAACCTTTCCTTTAAGTCCCGCTTTTTTCTTTTTCCCGTACAATACGGCCATCCAATGGTTGTACCGCTTCCCTTCCAGGTAATAGATAAAGAGGCTTATGACCAGAATAAAAACGGTAAAGTACAAGGTGTTGAAAGAGGCTTCATAAAATTTGGCGATTACCCCTAGCATAATACGGAACACCGCGGCATACAGCAAAATTCCTAAACTTCGCCGTAACGGTTCTACAATTTGGTTCCAGTACCTTGGGTCTGCTTTGCTGGTATCGTAATAGATGATGCCAAAACCCAAAAAACGAAAAGTATTGGACATGCGTAATTTTACGGAGCCCGTTTTATCGTAGGTCCAAATATCCATGTATACGGGATAGTGGGAAATAAGGATGGCCAAGAAATTCAACACAAAAAAGAAAAGCACAATGTTTACTGGCGAATAAAACAGATGTACGACCAAGGTGCCCCCCTGTTCCATAACGGTGACCAATAGATAGATGGCGGCAATAAAAAAGAGACTTAGGCAAGAAGTCCATAAAAAGCGGGTAAACGAACGTTTATTGGGTATGATATGGCGTTTTAAGAACGCATAGATCAAAAACCCAAAACAGACAAGGTACACCAATATTTTAGCGTCAGTTACGGTTTCGAGTTTGGTATTGCAATAATTGAGGTATAATATTCCCTCCCAAACATCAAGGCCATAGGCAACAAGGGCAAAGAAAAAGAACCATGTAAGGGTTTTGTTTTTTTTGATGATGGAAAACGACAATTTTTTGTCCGCCCCATGAATGGCCCATCCCATCCATAACAACAGTAGCGGGGCCCAAATAAAATCCAAAAAGAAGAAGGTTTGGTAGAGGCCACTCCGTTGCTTTTTTATGACCTTACTAACAGCATCAAAATGGTCAAAATGCCCATGTTGCGGAAAGGATATAAAATCATTGATATAAAACAAGGAGTTGGTATATAAGATCAGTAATGACAGGGTCACTAATAATAACAATACCACATTACTGGGTTGTTTAAGCCATCTTTTTAGCATGGTCTTGGGTTTTTGGTTCGTTTTCTAGCCAGCATCGTAACATACCTGGGTTGGCTTTAGGGTTATATACTATTTCATGGGGGATACACCCAAGTTACAATTTAATTTAAAAATCCAAAGGGACCGCAACTACCCAGTATTGGGTATTTCTTGTGGCCGACTTTTGCTAACGGGTTTTTCGTTCCAATTTTATCCTGCTTCAGAAAATAATATATTTGAAAGCAGACCCAAATGAACATGGCCCATATTCCCTTACAGTTTTTTCCGGATTTTAACAGCTACAGTATGCCGTTGTTAATTTTGGTGTTGCAAGGCTTGCTATTGGTAGCGTTGCTGTATGCTCGATTTGTAAAAAACAAAAAAGTGCCGGACTTGCTGCTGGCAGGCATCTTATTGATCATGTGTTACCATAGGACCACCTACACTATTGGTTTTATGGGTTGGTACGATACCTTTAGGAATACCAAGATCAATTATTTTTTGGTGAGTATGGAAATGCTTACCGCCCCGTTGATTTTCTTTTACGTAAAAAGTGTGGTAACGCCCCATTTTAGGTTGACCAAAAAACACCTGTTCCATGCGGTACCTTGGGTACTGTTTTTTCTGGCCAAGGCCATTATTTATCTGTATGATGCCCAACAACCGGGTTTTGAGGACCGCCAAAACGGCTATTTGGTGGAGAACTTCCAATGGAAGTATCTAAATCCGCTGGTGTCCATAGTCTCTACGGCACAAATGCTGTTGTATTTGGCCTTTTCCTTTCAGTTGTATTATACCTACAAAAAGGAAATCCAGCAGTTCTTCTCCAATACGGCCAAAAAGGAACTGGTTTGGATCTGGAACTTCTTGTTGATCTACACCTTTATCTTCGTTTATGGGTTGGTGCAGCTGTTCATCAACGAGTTTGTCTTTGAGATGAGTTGGAAACAAAAATGGTGGATCCAATTCTTTTCGGCCATTGCCATATTGTATTTTGGGGTGAAGGGCTATTTTACCAATTTTAATTTTCTAAAGGATTTTGAAAGGCCCCAAAAGAAAGCTGCGGGCTTATCCGTATCCTATGCAACGGAAAATGACGTAATGCTTCAGGAGCGAAAGGAAACCATCAATCTTCTTTTTCAAAAAGAAAAAATATTTCTTGACCCAGAGTTAAACCTAGGGCAACTTGCAAACAAAACCGGACTGAACCGTGCAGAGGTTTCTGCGGCCATCAACATAGGTTTTAAAAAGAATTTTAACGACTTGGTCAACCAGTATCGGATATCGGAGTTCAAACGGCGGTTACAACAGGGCGAACACGAGCAATTTTCGTTAGTAGGCTTGGCTTTTGATTGTGGTTTCAATAGCAAGGCCACCTTTAACCGGGTCTTTAAAAAAGAGGAGAAGCTGACCCCCACGGAATACCTCAACTCCCTTTAAAACCAAGGTCTCAAATTATTTGAGACGTCTCTTTTCCGTTTAAGTCGTCCAGTGGTTGCTTCTTTTTCACATTTGTGGTATTCAAAATTTAGATATCATGAAAAAAACAACAGTAGTACACATCGCCTTATTTCTTTTGACGTTTACCACCCTCTGGGCCCAAAAATCCAATCTTGAAATCCCGCCCAACACCTCTATGGAATTGGATTATTTGGAGTATAAAATGTACCGCTTGCAGCTTAAAAACAATACCGGGAAACAGTTGGAAGTGAAAGTACGGAACAAGGTTACGGGCGATTTTGTCCGTGGATTTGGCCTTGGACCCTTGGGTAAGGTTGAGGTCATGGTAGAACAGGACAGTAAAATTGTATTTACCAACAATTCCGGTAAAATGGGCAGATTGGCCGTTAAGGTATTGGATAAAGATGCGCAATGGCCTTCCAAAGGAAGCGCAAAAACCGTCAGTTTTACCTTGGTGAATAGTGGTGCTACCGAAATTCCGTTGTTGATTCCCAACGTAATGAACCCCAACTTGTCCCCACTTTCCAACAGTGGTGTTGATTTAAAAATGGGACAGGAGATCCTCTTTAGAAAAGGACTTAAAAAGTACGTGCTACTTACCGTGGACGAAACTATTGAAGAAGGGGAAAAGATAGATGTATCTGCCTTGCTAAAGGCCCGTAAAAAGGAACTGGGCTTAAAATAGCATAGGGGAAGCACCACAAATTATAAGGTGTACCTAAAGTAATGGAAGTCGGGCATGCAACAAAAGGGGTTGTTGTGCCCGACTTTATTTTTTTAATAGTGGGTTGTTTACTACATTTAAGACAGACTAATTCAACTAGGGGATTTGGGGTTTTTCGATACGTTGAAAAATCGATTTAAACCAAACCACCGACCTAAAAGAACACAAAATGAAACAGCTATTTTCCAAAGCAGGCATGCTTTTGCTTGCCCTTTCCTTTTTTTCGATTTCAAACCAGGCACAGCGCAGAAAAACCCAAACGACACCGCAAGTACCGTCGGAACTATATTCCAGTATGGAGTACCGTTTGATAGGGCCTTTTAGGGGAGGGCGTTCCGCTGCCGTAACAGGGGTGCCCGGGCAGCCCAACCTGTTTTACTTTGGGGCCACCGGTGGTGGCGTATGGAAAACCCTTGACGGCGGCCGTACCTGGGAAAACATTTCCGATGGTTATTTTGGCGGTAGCATCGGGGCGGTCGAAGTGGCCAAAAGCGACCCTAATGTCATTTATGTAGGTGGTGGTGAAAAGACGCTACGGGGTAATGTTTCCAGTGGATATGGCATTTGGAAAACCGAGGATGCCGGAAAGACCTGGACTTCCGCAGGCTTAAAAAACAGCCGGCACGTGCCGCGCATCCGTATCCATCCTACGGATCATAATACCATTTATGCCGCGGTTTTAGGGAATATCTACAAACCCACCCAAGAACGCGGTATCTATAAAAGTACGGACGGTGGAAAAACTTGGGACAAAAAACTATTTGTCAACGATCATGCCGGGGCCGTGGACCTTAAGTTAGATCCTAATAACCCCAGAATTTTATATGCCTCCACGTGGCGGGCGCAGCGCACGCCTTACAGTCTAAGTAGCGGTGGCAAAGGTTCCGCCCTTTGGAAAAGTACGGACAGTGGGGAAACCTGGAACGAAATTTCTAAAAACGAAGGTTTCCCAAAAGACACTTTGGGTATTATTGGGGTAACCGTATCCCCAAAAAATAGCGAACGCGTTTGGGCCATTGTGGAAAACAAGGAAAAAGGCGGCCTATACCGTTCTGATAATGGTGGAAAGACATGGACGCAGATCAATAGCGAACGCAAATTGCGGCAACGTGCCTGGTACTACACCCGGGTATATGCGGATACTGAGGATGAAGATGTGGTCTATGTGCTAAATGTACGCTACCACAAATCCACGGATGGCGGAAAGACCTTCAATACCTTTAACGCGCCCCATGGAGACCACCACGACCTTTGGATCGCTCCGGAGGACAGCCAACGCATGATCATTGGGGATGACGGCGGTGCCCAAATATCGTATAACGGTGGCCAAACTTGGAGTACGTACTACAACCAACCGACCGCACAATTTTATAGGGTGACTACGGACAACGCTTTTCCGTACCGCATCTATGTGGCGCAACAGGACAACAGTACCATACGCATCAACCACCGTTCCGATGGTGGCAGTATTGATGAAGATGATTGGGAGCCTACCGCTGGTGGCGAGTCCGCACATATTGCCGTGGACCCTACCAATAACGATATTGTATATGGTGGGAGTTATGGCGGATTTTTATCTCGCGTAAACCATGATGCGGGCACGGTAAGGGGCATCAACGTATGGCCGGACAATCCTATGGGTTATGGTGCCGAAGGCATGAAATACCGCTTTCAGTGGAACTTTCCCATTATTTTTAGCAAGCACGACCCCAAAAAACTATACACTTTTAGCAACCATGTCCATTTGTCCACCAATGAGGGGCAAAACTGGGAGCTTTTGAGTGGCGATTTGACCCGTAACGACCCCGAGAAACTGGTAAGCTCTGGAGGGCCCATCACCCAAGACAATACCGGAGTGGAATATTACTGTACTATTTTTGCCGCTAATGAAAGTCCGTTAAAAGAAGGATTGCTTTGGGTAGGGAGTGATGACGGTTTGGTGCACGTAACCCAAGATGGGGGCCAAAACTGGACCAATGTTACCCCAGCCAATATGCCGGAGTGGAGCATGATCAACAGCGTTGAACCCTCTGCTTTTGATGAAGGGACCTGTTATGTGGCAGCCACCCGCTATAAATTGGGCGATTTTAGACCCTATCTCTACAAGACTACCGATTATGGAAAAACATGGACCACCATTACCAACGGTATCGAAAGCGAGCATTTTACACGTGTGGTTCGGGAAGATCCCAAACAAAAAGGCTTGTTGTATGCTGGAACGGAAACGGGCATGTACATTTCGTTTAACGATGGCGGCAAATGGGAGAAATTCCAGCAAAACCTCCCCATTGTACCAATAACGGATTTGACCATTAAGGACAATAACCTTATTGTGGCTACCCAAGGCCGCAGCGTCTGGATTTTGGACGACCTTACCGTACTGCACCAACTCAAGGGTGTAGACAAAACAGCGCGCATGCAGCTCTTTGCACCCAAGGACAGCTACCGTACCAAAGGGGGTGCGGCCAGCAAACCGTCCAAAACGGCCGGGCAAAACCACCCCAATGGTGTGGTTACCCACTATTACTTGAAAACCTATGACCAAGAAAAAGATACGGTACAGCTTACCTATACTACGGTAAGTGGGGACACCTTGGCCAATTATAGCACCCATGCCAAGGACAAAAAGAAACAGCTGGACAAGCTAAAGCTTAAAGCGGGGGGCAATACACATGTGTGGGATACCCGCGGTAAAGGGGCCGAAAAACTAAAAGGGATGATCCTATGGTGGGCCAACCTCAACGGACCAAAAGCGGTACCCGGGAAGTATCAAGTACATCTAAATGTCAATGGCAGTACGATGGCCCAAGAATTTAATATTGTGGCCGACCCACGTGCCGAGGTTTCCGTAGCGGACATGCAAAAGCAATACGACTTTATCACCAGTATTAACGAGACGGTGGACAAGGCCCATACCTCCATTAAAAAGATACGGGAGGTCAATGCCAAGTTGGATGCTTTTATAGGTCGCTATACGGACAGCGAAGCGACCGCAGCTTTGGTGGACAAGGCCAAATCCATGAAAGAGCGTTTTGGCGAAATAGAAAAAGCGTTGTACCAAACCAAAAACCGAAGCAACCAAGACCCCCTGAATTTCCCCATACGGTTGACCAACAAGTTGGCCCATTTAAACAGTTTGGTCTCCATTGACGATTTTCCGCCTACGGACCAAGATGTAGCGGTAAAGAACGAAATGACTGCAAAGGTAAATACCCAATTACAGGCCTTTGATGCTTTGGTAGATACCGAAATGAAGGAATTTAACTCCCAGTTTAACGCTTTAAATTTGGAGTATTTAAGTGTGGAGGAGTAGGGTTGTTGGAGTAAAATAAATGGATAGTATATGCTTAAAGGTTTCGGATAAAGGATATAAACAAACTAGTGTGTTTGGCTGTACATTGTGAGCAATTAAGAAAATGAATGGATATAAAATCTTATGGAAGGATATTGAAATCGGACATTTAATGAATGCTATGCCTGATATGTGGTATTTAGAAGGCATTTATCATCCAAACTCAACGGAATTGTCAAAAGAGTTTGTGGATTTGGTCTCAAAGTTTGACACTAAGATCGTTATGATGGACCTAAGAAAAGGAATAAGAGCTAAACTACAAGTTAGGGACGAAGGACCTATCAACGTTGCAGTCATATCACTCGGAGATAAAAATGAATTATTTGTTAGACAAGTCCTGAGCGAGCAGGGAATTGATTGGCTGATTAACAATGTACCTGAGGAAAAATAGCTGCATATAACGGAACTCCCGCTCTGCGAAGTTTGCAACTTCGCAGTAACAACTGATTACAGAATCAAAAGTTTAAAAGACCGTTGTGCTTCATCTAAAATAACACAAATATATGACCCAAAGGCACTATGAAAAATTAGAAAGAATGTATCTACAAGCGAATATCAATACTATGATATTTGACACTACAACTTGTGAAATTTCAAATGGAGAAGCTCAAATTGAATTAGATATATCGGAAAAATATTTTCACGCATTAGGTGCTATCCATGGTTCTGTATATTTTAAATTGTTAGATGATGCCGCCTTTTTTTCTGTGAATTCAATTGTTCAAGATGTATTTGTTCTAACTACTTCTTTTAATGTAAATTTAATTAGACCTGCCAATAAGGGATTGCTCAAAGCGATAGGTAGAATAAAATATAAATCAAAAGAATTGTTTGTTGCAGAATCTACTTTATATAATGAAGAGGGAAAAGAAATTGCATTTGGAACTGGTAATTTTTCAAAAAGTAAGATTATGTTGACGGAAGAAATTGGATATAAATAAAAGACGAAAGCCCCGCTCTGCGAAGTTTGCAACTTCGCAGTAACAACTTACCATTGTAAAAAACTGCATGAGCGGCTATTGCTATATGAGCTATGAAATCAAAGGGATTCAACGGCCAGTTCAACACTTTGAATTAAGAGTAAGGAGTAGGATTATAGGTTAAAATAAACGAATGAGTACGATTAGCGTTATGTCAACACCAATCAATTAAAATCAAACAAAAATGAAAGTTACAGCCGAAAAAAATGAAAAGGTGGCCAATATGATATTTGCATCCATTTACCCACTTTACCTCAATAGATTGGAGAAAAACGGGAGAACAAAAGAAGAACTCAACCAAGTAATCAGCTGGTTCACCGGTTTTGATCAAGACGATTTACAAGCACTTATTAATGAAAAAGTAACCTTTAGGACATTTTTTCAAAAAGCCAAAATACATTCAAACGCACACTTGATCAAAGGGGTGGTTTGTGGATATCGAATTGAAGAAATAGCCGATGAATTTGAAGTGTACAAACAATGTAGACAAATGGAGAAGCTGATTGATGAATTGGCGAGAGGCCGTAAAATGGAGAAAATCTTGCGTGAAGAAAAAAAGTAGGAACGGATCCCTGCAAAACTTAAACTGCAAAAAACGTAGTTTGGCCAAAACCTTGTACTTCATTATCAGAAACCAATAACAATGATAAAATTCCATAAAAGGCGAAACGGGAAGCAAAGGCCTTTGAACCTAACAACATGATAAAATTTTTTAGAAAGATTCGACAAAAACTACTGACCGAAAATAAGTTCAGTAATTACTTTATCTATGCCATTGGCGAAATCATACTTGTGGTCATAGGAATATTGATTGCCTTACAAATCAATACTTGGAACGAAACAAGAAAAGAAAAGATAACATTAAAAAAAGCAATGCAATCCGTTTATACGGATTTAGTATCGGACAGTTTGCTTATTAATGCAGCATTACCACTGGTTAATCAAAGAAAAACTGTAATCACCAACTTATTGGGAAGATCGTATGCAACGGAAGCAACCCTAGATTCTTTAGTTCAAATAATGAAGAATGAGTTTCCCGTAAGATGGTATTCTTCGCCAACCTACAATACCAATACCTTTTCTAACTTAAAATCTACCGGAGCTTTTGATATTCTGCCTTCAGAAATCAAAAAACCGTTATCAAACTATTATACGGTAATGGCATCCAATCAAGATTTAATTGAAAAGACGCTAGATCAATATCGAAACCATTTGGATGATTTTGTGAAGCGGTACAATATCATTGGTAGGTTGTATGATGAAAATTATAACAACAGTTATTTATATAATCACACCTGGGAAACTATTGACAGCAAGGATTTTACACCTAGGGTAGCGGTATTACTTGCAGCATATGATGTTTTATACCGAGTTGCAAAATCTGAATTGGAACTGAACCAGAAAAATATACGGGAAATTCTACCGCTTTTACAACCTTATCTAGATGTGCAAACCCATGATCAAATTCTTTAGAAAGATTCGACGAACTTTACTCTCTGAAAATAAGTTCAGTAAGTACCTCCTCTATGCAATCGGGGAAATTATCCTTGTGGTCATAGGAATATTGATTGCACTTCAAATTAATAACTGGAACGAGACGAAAAAGGAAAAAACCAAATTAAACGATATACTAAATATTGTAAAATCAGATTTAATAAAAGACACTTTAAAAATTAAGTTCCCAATAAAATATTACGAAGAAAAAAACACCTTACTATCAAAAATAATTGAAAGAAAAGATTCAAAATCTGAGTTGGATTTTATAAATGAATCAAATTTTAAAAACTATTCTTCAAATCTAAATATATTGACCATTCACCAAGAATTTTACATGCAAAGTAAAGGAATCAAACTACTGCAGAAGCTATCTATAAATTCTAGTTTTGAGAAAGATACGCTTATTAACAATCTCATTGAGCAGCATTCCGTCTATGAAAACTTCTTTGAATATGACAACAAGGAAATGGGAAGTCTTACTACAAAAAATATTGAAGAGGATTCTAAGTATTCATGGTTCATCAATCGTATTAACAAGAATTATGATAGAGAGATGTTCGCGTATTATTATGGAGACACTTTCAAAAGAAAGTCGGCAAGGTTCAGGATTTTTTCAAAGCAATTTTTAGGTGATTTAATAGAGTATGATAGTATTGCCAAATCATATATTCATAGTATAGAAAAAAGATTGGAAAAAGAATAGCGAAAACGCAACAATAACCCCAATAAAAAAACCATAATCCAGTCCCCTAAATGATGTACATTTATTGGTAATCAAAAGAGGTTTTGGAACGTACTTTCCATGCCTGCCTTCATATCAATAAAGAAGCGGACTATCAATCAAAATCAGCTTATAGGACCAACTATTTTTAGAAGTATCTTTTTTACGGGCATATTTGTTTTGCTAGGTACTATAGCAATGGCCCAAGACAATACGTGCCCTTATTTTGGGTTGGCAACACCCAAAATCCTCCCACAGGATTTTAATCCGGAACTATTGGAGTTAAACGGAAGCTTTAAGTTTAATGTGGAGATCAAAAAATGTGACGAGGTCTATTTTACCACTGTTGACGGTGAAGAAAACATCTATACTTCAAAAAAGGACAACGATACTTGGAGCACACCAAAGATAGCTTCGTTCTCCGACCCCAATTATGGCGATGCCGACCCATTTTTAACTAAAGAAGGGGATAGGATCTATTTTATTTCCAAAAGACCAACCGACCCAACCGATAAAACACTGGATTGGAACATCTGGTATGCCAATGCTAAAAATGGAGCATGGACCGCTCCCCAACCACTTCCTCCACCCATAAATTCGGAGGAATTTGATGAATATTTCTTTTCAATTTCAGCTAAGGGAAATGCTTTTTTCTCTTCCAATAGAGCGGGCGGCGAGGGTTCTTTTGATATCTATACCGTAAAACTATTGGGGAATAATGAATTTTCTGAACCGGAAAATGTTGGCCCACCATTAAGTACGGAAAAATATGAATTTGACCCTTACATTTCCCCAGATGAAGGTTTTATTGTGTTTTCCATCAACAAAAATGGAAACAGCAGTTTGTACTATAGCCATAAAGGTCAAAACAATGAATGGACAGAACCCCAAAATTTGGGACAGGAAATCAACAGGACCAACCAAGATTTTGCACCCTCACTTTCCGCAGATGGAAAATTTATTTTTTATTCCAATAACGGTACGTTAAGATGGGTGAGTGTTGATGTAATCAAGAGGCTTAATTAAAGTTGAAAGGCATACGGCAAAAAGCTAATGCGGGTCTTAATTCCCGTTATCCCAAAAACTGTAAATTTGCGCAAAACCAAAAGATGGTTTTTA
>CALEYA010000113.1 GCA_937926215.1 uncultured Croceitalea sp.
CTTTTTGGAACGCATGGACCTCGGGACCGTTAATAAAAGAGGCCGACTCCAAAACGCCGTCCATTCCCTTGTTCACCTGTTCTTTAATGCCCTCATACTGACCTATGAGGTCTACCATCTGAATTTTTTTCATCCCATTACATTAGGCTACAAAATTAACAAAATAAGGTCCCTTGGGGTGCTTTTCCTTTAAAGAAATGTATTTTAGCACAAAACCTATTTTCTTGAGGTTCATTTACAACATCCTTACCTTAATCGTCCTGCCCATACTGTGGTTGGTCGCCATTTTTAATCCTAAAATAAAGGTATTCGTAGCAGGGCGAAGGCAAACGTTTCCCCGCTTGGAAGAAAACATCAAACCATCGGACAAGACCATCTGGATGCATGTGGCTTCGCTAGGCGAGTATGAACAGGGACTACCGGTTTTGGAGGGGTTAAAGGAAGCTTATCCCAATTATAAACTGATCCTCAGTTTTTTCTCCCCGTCCGGATATGAGGTCAAAAAAAATAGTACGCCCGCCGATATTGTGGTCTACTTGCCTTTGGATACAAGTTCCAATGCAAAACGCTTTCTAGAACTGACACATCCCAGCCTTGCCCTTTTCATTAAATATGAAGTCTGGCCCAATTATCTAAAAAACCTTAAAGACCTAGGCACCCCCACCTTGCTCTTATCCGCCTTATTTTCTGAAAGACAGTCTTATTTTAAATGGTACGGAAGTTTTTTGCGGGACAGTCTAAAAGCCTTTAGCCATTTCTTTGTACAGGATACCGGTTCCAAACAGTTATTGGATCGTATTCGATTTTCCAATTGCACGGTAAGTGGGGATACGCGCTTTGATCGTGTCGCCCAAATTTTGGAACAGGATAATCGCTTGGACTTTATGGACAGTTTTACCAACAACCAAGCTTGCTTTGTTGCCGGAAGTACTTGGCCTGAAGATGAAGCCTTGTTGGTTCCCTTTATCAATACCCTTAAATCACCATTAAAAGTAGTCATAGCGCCACATAACATTAAAAAAGCCACTATTGAAAAACTCAAGGAATCCTTTACCAAAAAGGCGTATTGCTTTTCTGAGTTGACCGATGCCGGCGTGCCCGAAGATGCGGAAGTGCTTATTGTGGACACCATAGGCCTACTGACCAAAATCTATAGTTATGCATCCGTTGCTTATGTGGGTGGTGGTTTTGCCACCGGCCTTCATAACACCTTGGAACCTGCGGTATTCGGAATCCCCATACTTATAGGGCCTCAATATTCAAATTTTAAGGAAGCTGAAGATTTGGTAAATGCCGGCGGAATTAGGACTATTGCCTCCCCTGAAGCTTTTGCTAAAACCATGGACGAACTGCTGACATCCAAATCCCTACAACAAAAGCTTGGTACTATCAATGGGCATTATGTAAAAAACAAGCAAGGTGCTACTGCTGTCATCTTTGATCATATCAACGGACTTCTATAATTTTTAGTAGTTTTAGCAAAACCCTTTTCAATGGACAAACGTATTCTTAGAATTTCCCTTACGGCCGCCTTGGCCGGTTTCCTTTTTGGTTTTGACACCGTAGTGATCAGTGGGGCCAACCAACCCATTAAAGATTTGTGGGGCACCAATTGGTTTCTGGGGGACACCCTATTTACGTTCCATGGAATTTTTATCATGTCCATGGCGCTCTGGGGCACGGTTTTAGGATCCCTATTTGGGGGCATTCCAACGGACAAACTTGGCCGAAAGAAAACGCTATTCTGGATCGGGGTCCTGTATTTTATTTCCGCTGTTGGATCGGCATTTGCCCCAGAGGCCTATAGTTTTTCTTTCTTCCGGTTCATAGGCGGTATTGGGGTTGGCGCCTCTTCGGTAGCGGCACCCATCTATATTTCAGAAATATCCAGTGCGGAAAACCGGGGGAGGTTAACGGCTACCTATCAATTCAATATTGTATTCGGTATTTTGATCGCTTTTATTTCCAACTACCTTATCGGCTTATTTTTTAATGCCGATGTCTCATGGCGATGGATGCTGGGCATGGAAGGCGTTCCTGCACTTATCTATACTATTTTGGTGTTGAAATTGCCCCAAAGTCCGCGATGGCTGCTATTAAAAAATCAATCGGAATCCGTTATTGAAAGATCCCTAAAACAATTGGGACTTACCGAGACCCAAGCTTCGGAACGTTTACGCGCACTCAAAGCCTCGCTCACTACTACTATCGCCACAAAAAAGGAAAAGCTATTTTCAGGCAAATACAACAAACCTTTGATGCTGGCATTTCTACTGGCCTTTTTCAACCAATTATCCGGAATTAATTTTGTGCTCTACTACGCACCGGAAATTTTAGAGCGCGCTGGTCTGGCTACGGAAGAATCCTTGTTCAGTTCCATATCCATTGGCGTTGTCAACCTTATTTTCACCTTTGTAGGTATTGCTTTAATCGATCGTTTGGGAAGAAAACAGCTCCTTTATTTAGGCTCCATAGGCTATATCTTAAGTTTGGCCATGGTGGGTTGGTGTTTTTACAGCAGTGCCAATTCCCTGCTCCTGCTGGTTTTCATACTGATATTTATCGCCTCCCATGCCGTGGGTCAAGGTGCCGTAATTTGGGTCTTTATTTCAGAGATTTTCCCTAACAAGGTACGCGCATACGGTCAAGCTTGGGGTACTGGGACCCATTGGATATTTGCCGCACTCATCACCTTGTTGACCCCTACATTTTTAGATGGGGAAATTGGGATTTTTAAGGACAATCCATGGCCTATCTTTATTTTCTTTTCTGGGATGATGGTCTTACAATTGCTCTTTGTTATTTTCTTGATGCCGGAAACCAAGGGTGTTTCCTTGGAAGCTTTGGAGAAGAAAATGACTAGCGACAAATCTTAAATTCTTCAACAAAAAAGTGTAAAACACACTTTAAATTGCGTACTTAAACGAATAAATGGCCATTTTCTAAAGATGTATCAATAGGATTTTCTTATCTTAATTCCAAATTAACACACTATGACTCAAGATATTTCCGCTGGCGACAAGATTTTGAACAGTTTTCTTAGGGTGGTGGTTTTTGCTTTAATTATTATTCTTGTAGCAATTCCACTTTGTATCCTATTGGATAAGCTTGGACTCTTTGATAGCCTAAGTTAGTTTTAATAGAAAAGCTAACACGATTTTGAAACAAAACCTTCCCTTTCGGAGGGTTTTTTGTTACATGCTAAAGGGCTGTCCCGTACTTTGTAATACGGAAAACCAAAATTCGCTCTCCAAATCTATTTTCTTGCGTTTTTGGGTTACGGAAGCTATGGGTAGGTACACAAATTTATTGTTTACACGACCGATAACAAACTGGGTCTTGCCCGCCATTGCACCATGCACCGCCATATAAGCCAATCCGCTACAGAAGACACTGTCGCTCGAATTTGCCGCAGCACTACGTACAATATAACTGGGGTCTATATATTTGATGGTCACCGGAAACTTATCTTTAAAATATCCCTTTATTTCATTCTTAAGAAAAACCCCAATATCCTCATGCTGTACATTACCAGATGCATCCTTGACTACATCTTCCTTTGTAAAAAGATGTTGCCCGGCCCCCTCCGCCACCACAATTACGGCATGGTGCTTTTCTTGGAGCCTATTGCCCAATACTTCTAAAAAACCGGTTTTGCCACAAAGCTCAAACTGTAACTCCGGAACAAGGACAAAGTTCACCACCGGCATGGCCAATGCAGCAGAAGCCGCTATAAAACCACTATCGCGTCCCATGAGTTTTACGATGGAAATACCGTTATAAGCCCCGGCAGCCTCATTATGGGCATCCCTGATTATTGGGCTGGCAATATCAAAGGAAGTTTCAAAACCAAAAGACTTATCAATAACATCGATATCGTTATCAATGGTTTTTGGAATTCCTACAATGGCGATATCCAAGCCGCGTTTTTTAATTTCCTCCCCAAGGGCATTGGCACCTTTGAGCGTGCCGTCCCCGCCAATGGCAAAGAGCATCTGAATATCATTTGCTACAAGGGTATCTACCATAACCCCCACATCTTGACCTCCGCGCGAAGAACCCAACATGGTTCCCCCGAACTGATGGATATCCTTCACTTTCTCAGGGGTCAGTTCATGGAATCCATGACCCATTTCCGGATTTAAACCTTCATAACCATAGGGTACCCCAAGAATCCGTTTTACCCCGTAAAAATGATGCAGGGCCATAACCACACCGCGTATCACGTTATTGATGCCCGGGCATAATCCCCCACAGGTTACTATGGCCGCAGTGGTCTTCTTTGGTTCAAAATAAATATACTGTCGCGGGCCGGCCTTTTCTAAACAAGCCGGGTCTTCCGCTTTGTGCAAACACTGTTGGTAATTTTCTAAAGAAAGATCATGCACCAGTTTGTCCCCTTCCTTTATAAAGTTAAAAATATTATCTCCCCTAACGGTACTTAACTGCAGGGGAGATTTTATGCTGGGCGTACCCAAGGTCGAAATTTCAAATTGTGTATTACTCACAAATTTTCCGGTTTTAAAAATGTTCTTCCAAACTATGATGCGAGTCAATCAGTGGTCCTCCGTTCAAAATTTCCTCTGATGCCCCATTGGCAAATTTATCAAAATTTAGATGGAATGAATGGGCTAATTGTACCGCTTTGCTTACATAAGCCCCTTTTTTTTTAACCAGGTATTCATTTGAAGGATAAAATGCACAACTACTTAATAAGCAAACCTTTCTCCAAAATGACATTTATCATATTTTTTGCATGGCAAGCCCCATACTTTTGGCTTTAAATTGATGAAACATGTGTACCCTAATCGATAAATACAATGTCCCCGGACCCCGTTACACCAGTTATCCTACGGTACCCTATTGGGATGTGAATGGCTTTTCCGGCAAACATTGGAAGGCTGCCATAAAGGAATGTTTTGAAGCATCACAGGAGGAAGGTATCAGTGTTTATATCCACCTCCCTTTTTGTGAAAGCATGTGCACTTTTTGCGGTTGCCATAAACGGATTACCAAACGACACGAAGTAGAAGTACCTTACATTAATTCCATTATTAAAGAATGGTCGCTTTACCGGGAGTTGTTCGGCAAAAGACCCCTCATCAAAGAATTGCACTTGGGCGGGGGTACCCCTACGTTTTTCTCCCCGGAAAACCTGACCAAACTCATTAACGGCATCTTTAGATTTGCCCATAAGGCGCCAAATGCCGAACTAAGCTTTGAAGGCCATCCAAATAATACCACTAAAGCACACTTACAAGCCCTTTATAATGTGGGGTTCAGAAGGGTCTGTTTTGGCGTGCAGGATTACAACCCTGACGTTCAGGTTGCCATCAATCGTATACAGCCTTTTGAACGGGTAAAATATGTGACGGAGTTGGCCCGGGGAATTGGATACACCTCTATTGGCCATGATTTGATCTACGGCCTACCTTTCCAAACGGTAGAAGATGTCAAGAACAGCATTGTCCATACCAATGAACTTAGGCCGGACCGCATCGCATTTTACAGCTACGCCCATGTGCCATGGAGAAAAGGCAATGGACAGCGGGGCTACCGCAATGAGGATTTGCCAAGCCCCAAGGATAAAAAACTGCAATACGAAATTGGCAAGCAATGGCTGACGGCCATGAGCTATAAAGATATTGGCATGGATCACTTCGCCGTAGGTTCGGACAGTTTGTACCATGCTGCCAAGAATGGCACCTTGCATAGAAACTTTATGGGGTATACCGCTTCCAAGACAGCGCTCCTAATAGGTCTTGGAGCCTCAAGTATTAGTGATAGTTGGCATGCTTTTGCACAAAACGTAAAAAGCATTGAAGAATACCAGCATTTGGTGGACCATGACATTATACCCGTATACAGGGGCCATCTGTTAACAGAAGAAGATAAATTGGTCCGTAAGCACATCCTTAATTTGATGTGCCATTTTGAGACTTCTTGGGAAATAGCCCAAACCCATCATCTGGATTTTCAACATATCCTTGATCATTTAAGTGAACTGGAAGCCGATGGATTACTCTCCTTGGGTGTCAATTCCATAAAAGTGACCGAAAAGGGAAGGCCTTTTATTAGAAATATCGGAATGGCCTTTGACTTAAAATTACAACGAAACAAACCGGAAACACGCTTGTTTTCGATGACCGTTTAACCTAAATCTTTGTATTATGAAAAGTATAGTGGTACCCATAGATTTTTCAAAACAATCAGAAATGGCCCTTAAGGCCGCAGCCATTTTGGCCAAAAAAAACGACGCACAACTTTTTGTGCTGCATATGCTGGAACTCTCCCCCGCCATAATGGCAAATACCGAGTTTATTCCACAAGAACATATAGTCCATCTAATGAAGATGACGGAAAAACGTTTCTCCGCTTTTATTGCGGACAAGGACTACTTAAAAAACGTTGACATCACCCCTATCATTAAACACTATAAAGTTTTTAGTGAGGTAAACGAAGTCGCCGAAAAACACGATGCGGATATGATCGTCATGGGATCCCATGGTGCGGACGGATTGGAGGAACTCTTCGTGGGTTCCAATACAGAGCGAGTGGTACGCAATTCCCATGTTCCCGTTTTAGTGGTTAAAGGGTCGGTGGATAATTTTGTAACGGAAAGGTTTGTTTTTGCATGTGATTTTAAGGAGGAAAGCATACCAGCGGCCAAAAAAGCCCAGGATTTTGCCAAGCTTCTAGGTGCAACGCTAAAAATGGTGTACATCAACACCCCTGCGGACGACTTTTTAAGTAATGCTGATGCCTACGAAAGGATTTCCAAGTTTTTGAAAAAGGCCGGCCTTGGACAGGAAGTAGATATCTACAACGACTACAATGTGGAACGGGGAATCCTGAATTATGCTTCGGACAACCTTGCCGACATGATCGGTATCCCAACACATGGCAGAAAGGGGCTCTCCCACTTCTTTATGGGAAGCATAGGGGAAGACGTTGCCAATCATAGTAATATCCCAGTTGTGACCTTTAAAATAGGATAGTATTTTTAATAATTTACTAGGCCAGCTTTAGAAAGGGGTCTCCTTGGTAAGGATACCCCCTTTTTATTTTTCCCTTCTGACAATTATCATATTTCCCATAGCCATTTAACGCTATCTTTCTTTAAATAAGTAAACTACCTGGATGCAAGCACACAAGGGAGTTATATGAAACTGAATTTTAACTGCGAGGCAGGCCTTGGGATATGATACCCTTTGCGGTGCCAGTAAAAATCCATCATTATGAAAAAGAGGGTCCCTATATCCACAATTATGACCAAAAATGTGGTCACTTTAAGTACAACAGACGATTTAGTAACCGCAGAGGAGCTGTTTAAAAAACACTTTATAAGGCATATTCCGGTAACCGCCGGAAACGAAGTTTTGGGCATGTTGAGTTATACCGATTTGATGCGCATTAGCTTTGCCGATGCCGTAGACCCGCACGAAGAAGAAGTAGATACTATGGTTTACAATATGTTTTCCATTGAGCAAGTAATGGTAAAAGATGTCATTTGTGTTTCCCCTAAGGCCACCATACAAGAGGTAGCTGCCTTTTTGGCCCAAAAAGAGTTCCATGCCTTACCTGTAGTAGATGATGATCAATTGGTCGGTATCGTAACCACCACCGACCTCATCAACTATCTATTGGCACAATATTGATTTTGACAACTATCATTGCCATCTTAAAACCATTAAGTATCGGTTGGTTATCAAGTATTTGCGTTAATGACATTCCATATCAGCAGCAGCCACTTCATTGGTAACAGGGGCTTTGGGTGACACATAGGGAATTCCCAAGCCCAACCCCCTTAGGATGAACAAGGCACCTATAACAACTACAAAAATGGGAATCATTTTTTGCAAGACCCCTTTGGTCTTGCCTTTAAAAAGGCCTTTAAAATAGGCCACACTTGTCATTAAGGGAACGGTGCCAAGACCGAACAACAGCATATACAAGGCCCCTTGCCAAGGATTGGCGGTTGCTACTGCGCCCAAAAGGGCCATGTATACCAATCCGCAGGGCAAAAATCCGTTTAGAAATCCTATGGTCAAAAATGTATCCGGTGTGCGCTTGCCCAGTTCTTTCCCCAATTTTGATTTTACCTTGGACACCAACCCATATATGGGTTTTCCCAAGGCTATCTTCTTAAAAAAAACCTTGGGTACCACAACCAATACAATCATAAGTATGCCAAGCGCCAGGGATAATTTCTGTTGAAAACCGAACAAATACAGCCCCTTCCCAACAAAACCGAAAAGTAGTCCCAGCAAGGCATATGCCATCCCCCTGCCGGAATGATACAACCCTAATTGCAACAGTTTATTAGTAGTGCTTTCCCGATCCAAAGGCAGCATGAACGCTATTGGTCCGCACATGCCCAAGCAATGTACGCTACCCAAAAATCCTAAAGCCAAGGCGGTAATCAGCATTTTTAATAATTGATTTTTTGTTTGTGTAAAAAGGTCTTTCCCTTATAGTTCCATTTTACGGTAATGTCCCATCGACCGCCCAACAAACGATTGTCAGGTATGAGCAAATGTGTATTGGACAAACTTATAGGAAAGTCAAAATCCAAATGCTTATTGGACGGTCTGTATAGGGACACTGTTCCCGTAATCTCTTTTTGGTGTAGCCCTTCTGGGAACTCAACGCGCACCCCATGGAGGGAAGTACTTATGTTTAATTGCACCTTATCTTCCATAGCGGTGCGTTCCGCATCTATTTCTGATTGATAGGCAAGTTCTTTATGGTAATACGCATCGGATACCAAATCGTGGTTGGCCCTGTCATCAAGACTCATCCGTACTACAAAGTATAGGATGAAGGCAATGAACGCAATAAATGCAAGTACTATTCCGGTTCCCCAATTGATTTTCATAACTTAAATTTTAATACGTGATGCTTTCTCCTTTATTCCAATGTTTTTCGAAGTATTGCTTTCCAAAGGAAATCATAACTTCGTTCCTTATCCTTAATTATAACTCCGTGGCGCCAAAAATTGGGTGGTGGTGGTCTCTATAAGTTTCCCTCCGCTGTAGACCCCAATTTTTAGTTTGTCCTTAACCCCGTTTAAGGCCGAAGCATTGATAACAATGAACAAAGTCCCTTCTGCCAATTCTTCTGCGGGTACTTTAACGGAGTCTTGCGATACCATCTGTATTTCCCCTTTGTGGGACAATAACTTAAAACTCACTTCCTCAATATCGACAATGGTTTTGTTTACCAGTTTAAAGGTATATACATTACTGATCATGTTGTTCGCCTTGCGTTCGTACAGTTGCCCGGGCAGCCTAAAAATATTGGCTTCCAGCTCGTTCCGTAAAAAGAGCATTCCTACCAAAACGGCAATCAATATGCCCAAAACCGCCGTGTACCCTTTCATACGGGCCGTAAACTTGAATTTTGACCCTTTGTTGATCTCATCTTCGCTGGCATACCTAATCAAACCCTTGGGCTTGTCGATTTTCTCCATAATCGTATCACACTCATCAATACAGGCCGTACAGTTCACGCATTCCAATTGGGTACCATTTCTAATGTCTATACCCGTTGGGCACACATGTACACATTGAAAACAATCAATACAATCGCCATGACCCAAAGCGTCCCTATCTTCATTCTTTCTGAATTTTTTACGTCCGTTGGAAGCTTCCCCCCTTTTATGATCATAGGAAACCACTATAGATTTGTCATCCAGCAATACACCCTGCATTCTCCCATAAGGGCAAGCAATAATGCATACTTGCTCCCTAAACCACACAAAGACAAAGTAAAAGACGCCGGTAAATATCAAAAGTGGGATAATGGTACCCAAATGC
>CALEYA010000114.1 GCA_937926215.1 uncultured Croceitalea sp.
TTGACTCTTGCTTCTTGATTCTTGCTTCTTGACTCTTGCTTCCTTACTCCTGCTTCCTTACTCCTGTTTCTTGACTCCTGCTTCTTGACTCTTGCTTCTTGCTTCTTGCTTCTTGACTCTTGTTTCCTGACTCCTGCTCCTTTACACCTGCTCCTTTACACCTGCTTCCTTACTCTTGCTTCCTGACTCCTGCTTCCTGACTCTTGTTTCTTTACTCTTGTTTGTTTACTCTTGCTTCTTTACTCTTGTTTCCTGACTCTTGGCTCCAGAACTTGAATTTGAGCTTGCACCTGCCCCGCCTATGGCAACCATTTGTTTTCCCCAAAATTGGGTTTGCGCTTTTCTAAAAAGGCATTGCGACCTTCTTTGGCCTCATCCGTCATATAGGCCAATCGGGTGGCCTCACCCGCAAAGACTTGTTGCCCTACCATACCATCGTCCGTAAGGTTCATGGCGAACTTTAGCATTTTTATGGAGGTGGGCGACTTTGCCAACACCTCTTGCGCCCATTGGTAGGCGGTAGCTTCCAATTCTGCATGGGGAATAACGGCATTGACCATCCCCATCTCAAAAGCTTCTTGGGCGGAATAGTTTCTGCCCAAAAAGAAAATCTCCCGGGCCTTTTTCTGGCCCACCATTTTGGCTAGGTAGGCCGAGCCGTAACCGGCGTCAAAACTGGTGACATCCGCATCGGTTTGTTTAAAGATGGCATGTTCTTTACTGGCTAAGGTCATATCACAGACCACATGCAAGCTATGGCCGCCACCAACGGCCCAACCGGGCACTACGGCAATGACCACCTTGGGCATAAACCGAATCATTCGCTGTACCTCCAGAATGTTGAGGCGGTGCTGCCCATCCTCACCCACATAGCCCTGGTCTCCCCTAGCCTTTTGGTCGCCACCACTACAAAAGGACCAAATACCGTCTTTGGTGGAGGGGCCTTCCGCAGAAAGTAGGACCACACCAATGGAGGTATCCTCCTGGGCATCATAAAAGGCTTTGATGAGTTCACTGGTAGTATGTGGCCTAAAAGCGTTGCGCACATTAGGGCGGTTAAAGGCAATGCGGGCCACGCCATTGCTCTTGCTATAGGTAATATCTTTAAATTCAATTGCGGTTTGCCAATTGGGAACGGACATAGAAAACTAGTTTTTACAAAGATACTGAGAACTACCAATGTTAAAAACTGTTTATAGCTATAGGGTATTCCTACTTGATTAGGAGCGTATTTTCTTCGAAATTTGTTAGCACCTTAAAAATTCCCTTAGATTGGGAGCAGCAAAACAGATAGCGAACTCATTTAGACTTTTTCAATTGGCTAAAAAATTGTTCTTTTTAACCCTGTTTTCGGCTTTTTTTCTTTCCATAGCCCAGCTATGCAACTCAAAAAAGTCCTCAACAAGGCAAAAAATATCTGATTTTCGCTTCAATGCAAAAAGTCTAAATGAGTTCGGCAACAAATTAGTGTTTATGTCTTGCAAAAGCCGAAAAAATAAAGATGCAATGAAAAAGACAGTATATGATTTAACCAAAGAAGATTGGAATGCACTCTTTCCCATTAAATTGGTTGACCATAATACCCAATGGAAAAACATTTACGAAAGCGAAAAAGAACGAATACTTAGTAAGGTGGGAATAAAGACAGTCTTACGAATTGAACACTTTGGCAGTTCATCTATTCCAAGCATCAAATCGAAACCATATATCGATTTAATGATAGAAATACCAAAAGAAAAGCTATTTGATGAAAATCTAATCGAAAAATTTACGGAATTGGGTTATTCCCACTTTGTAGTTCCTGCCAGAGAAAATATTGAGGCGTACTCCACTTTCGGAAAAGGATATCATGTTGACGGAAAAAAAGAGCAGATATTTCATATTCATATGTGTCCAAAAGATAACGCAATGTGGAAACAAATTGATTTTCGAGACTATCTCAATTCAAATCTTGCAAGAGCAAAACAGTATGAAAATCTCAAACTTGAATTAGCGGCTAAATTCAAAAATGACAGAGGTGCTTACGTACTTGGAAAGACAGATTTTGTAAACGAAACATTGAACATTATCAGCAGAAAAGCCAAGGTATGAGCCCGTATACCCACAATTGCGATGGATTCTATAACCATCTAGGATTTTCCATTGGAAAAGTCCGCAACTAATCATATGTATCACCGATAACCATCCATTCCCTCGAAAACTATCCCCCAATAGTCCCCAACTCGATCCCCTCGGAATAGGCCACTCGAATATTGTTTTCATGAAACACCTGTTTGATGGTTTTATGGGATTCAAAGGTAGCGTCCCAATAATTATCGGGATGTACATAGGGGCGTATGGCCAAGATCACATTATGGGTGTCAAAATTTTCAATTCCTATTTCCGGGGCGGGATCGTCCAGCACCAAGGGTGTTGCCTTTAGCGCATCTTGAATGAGCTGTTGCACTTTAGGGAAGCTCTCTTCATAGGGAATATGGGCATTCAGCTCCAAGCGCACCAGGCCTTTTTCGGAAAAATTGGTCACTACCCCATCCGTAATCTTGGCATTGGGCACAATGAGGGTTTTATTGCCCGGAGTTACCAAAATGGTATTGAAAATCCCTATTTCTTCTACCTTGCCAAAACTATCGTCCACTTGTATCCAATCGTGGACTTTATAGGGTTTTAAAAATAGGATAAGAATCCCTGATGCAAAATTTCCCAAACTGCCCTGCAAGGACAGTCCAATGGCAAAACCCATAGCGGCCACAATAGTGACCAGACCGGATAATTCTACCCCTAAAATGGATACCGCGATCAACAGCAGTACAATTTTTAAGACGGTGGTCACCAACGAAACGATAAAAGGACGCATGGTATCTGAGATACCTACTTTGTTCAAGGTATTGACGAGCAGTTTGTCTACCTTTTTTAGCAGTTTGAATCCCAACCATAAGAGTACTGCAGCCCCCAATACGCGTGGCGCGTAAGAAATAGCATTATCCCGTATTAATTCTACATAGTGCGTAATTTTATCCATAGTACGTTGCTTAACGGTTTAAAAATACGGTTTTGGTCCTTGGGTGTCAAATGGCAGTGCTAACCGTTTCTTTCTCCATTTTTTTGGAACCTAAGGATTATTTTGAATGCGGTCGCGAAGCTATAAAAATAGACAAGTTCAGCTAGGCCTTGACCCTACTCTACCGTACAAACAGTGCGACGCCCGTTGAACCAAAAAATAGGCACTATCCGACTCTTGTATATCTAACTCTTATCCGAATCATAAATCAGCAACCGTTCTGAAAGTTGATGGGCGTTTTGGAGGGGAATAAAGGCTTCATCTGCCTGTGCCCAGTATTGCATGGCTATGTTGAGGTATTCCCTGGCTTCCCGTTTATCTTCATTCTCCAAGATTTGCGCCATCCGATAATAATAAAAAGGTTCATCGGTTTTTTGGTCAATGGCCTTTTTTAAAATCCCTTTTGCCGTGTTGACATCCCCGTTTTTGTAGTAGATATCCGCCAAGAAATAATTAACCCCTTCCAGTAATTTTTCCAGCTTCCCGGAATCTGCCTCCAGAATGGCCAAACAGCTAGCATAATCACCACCTTTGTAGGCATTGATCAATGTATAGTATTCTGTAAACCCATCACCATAGGTCTTATAAAAGTCCCCACATTTAAGAAACTCTTCTTCCTTGAACAAAACCTTATAGTCCCTAAATAAGTTGGCAGCCTGGATATTACAGGTATAAGCCAATACGGCTTGGGGAACGTAACGTTCCAATTCGGTGAGCAATTCGTTCGCTTTTTCCGGTTGGTTGGTAGAGAGGTACATATCGCTCTTAACCATGACCGTTCTGCTGAGCATTGCGTTTAACGGGATGCTCTGTATGCCCTGCTGCTCATAATCCGAATACACTTCCAAGGATTTGGTAATCTGTCCTTGCATTCGTAAAAAATAGCCTTTGATCCATAAAAAGTTTAGGCTGTCGGACAAGGTGGTCGCTTCCCTAATGCCCCTATCCACGCGTTCCGTTGCACTTTTAATGTCTTGGTTTTTAAAATCCAAATACGCCAATCTGGTCTGTACCACGGTGTTGAGCGGATCCATGGTCTCCTCTTCCGTCAAAATTTCTTTGGCCTCCGCTATTTTTCCCTGTTTTTCATAGATATTGGCATATTTCATTCGGTCCTGTTCGCGATCAGGAAATTCCGTACTGAACTGATCCAAGGTTTTTTCGGCCTCAATATAATCTTCGTTTTCAACTTGTAGATCGTAGAGGGTAAGCAGTCCTTTTTCCACATTGCCCTTGGCAATGGCTTCCTTGATCAAAACCATGGTGCTATCCATTCCGTAGTTTGCCTTGTAGAGCGGCAATAAGCGCTGATAGGGACTAAACTCATAGGGAAACAACTTTCTACGCATTTCTTGGAGCTTTATATAGGCATCCATATTGTTCATATACCCGTATAGGGTTTCTTTAAAGTTGAACTGCATGCGCTCTGGCAGGGAAGCCCCAAATTTTAATGCGCTTTTTGCTGATGCCAAGGCTTCATCCCCTTTACCCATGCCATATAGCGGGGTTGCGGTATGGTAGTGGCAGAGTGCGCAGGTAGGATCCAACGCTACGGATTTTTCAGCCAGGTCCAATACTTCTTGCAAGGCCCTTGGGTCTTTGGCATAGGTGATACGTGATTGGGTAAGGTTCTTTAGCGCCTCCGTATTTGCGGTGACCAAGGCCGATGCTGGGAGCTCAATTTCGTTCTTCGCGGAAACCAAAGGATTGGGAATGCCCTCATAAATCTGCTTTTTTATGGCATCAATGGCCATGTAAGGATCGTCATTCTGAACATCGATGGAAAAAACACGTTTCCCGGTTTTAGCACTGTACAAATCGCCTTTGAATACATACTGCCCTTCTGTCAACGCGTATGATATCCTTGTAAAATAATCATTTCGCGACTTTTGGGCAATTTCCCGCTGCATACCCACATTGGGAACCGTAAAAGCCGTAAGGCCCAGTTGGTCGTAATACCTATGCAACCCGTATTGTGAAAAGGTGTAGAATTCTGGGCGTTGGTCCAAGTTCAAGGCCAAAAGATGGGAGAAGGCTACCCCCCACCAATCCTGTTCTAGATCTCCGGTCTGGTTTTCGAATTGAAAACTGGCAATCGTTTTTATCTTTTTTAAGGAAGGAACTACGGCTTCTACTTCCTTACCTTCTTCGTTGGTTACCCGTACGATTTCCGTTTCGCTTTCACCATTTCCGTTGAACAATAGACCGCCCAACACAAAGGCCAACAGCACGTTTCCGGCAATTAAGAATTTAGGCCATTTTACAGTGCCTTGCGATGTTTTTGGGTTCAATTGGTCGTTAAAATAAATCAACGTTACTATGGCAGGTATCAAGGTAAACCACACCAATAGGTATTTGTCTACCAAGTACTCGCTTAGATTATAGCGTGTGGTCAAAAATTCTACAAACTGCAATAAACCAAAACCAACGGCAAAATAGGTGCCCAGATATTGGGGCATTTTCCTATCCCAAAGCCTTTGAAACCATGATTTTTCGGTATTCGAATCCATATTAAAAAATAAGTTACTAAGATATATAAAGTGCGCAATTAACGACAGCTTGTTTCCTTATTTAATGGGGTTCCTAACTTTAGGCCTCGGTTTCCCCATGTTTTCCTTTGTTCTTCGCCTCGATCCACTTGCCCATAAACTTCGTACTCGCCATACTTTGATGCTGTAGAAGCTGGCCGATAAAATTCTCTTCGCGGTGTTTTTGTAAATCTTCCTGAAGGCATTTTAAGTGCACAAGGAAGGCCTTCGACAAGTTGGTTTTGGAATACAACCGATTGTTGATTTGCACCCCGTTTTGCTGTTTTTCCTGCCATTTTTCTTCGTTTTGATACAATTCCACCGCTTTTTGGGCAAAATCCTTGGAGTCATTGGCCACTTCCCCGGCCCAAGGAAGGGTTTCGTGCATTCCTTCCGTACCCTGCGAGCTTGTAATGCTGGGTGTACCTTGTTGCATGCTCTGGGTCAGTTTTCCCTTAATACCCGCTCCAAAACGCAGGGGGGCTAAACTAATACGGGCTTGCTGTAGTTCGTTATCCAAATCGGTCACCCAACCGTGTACCAAAAAACCTTCTTTTGGGTTGTGCATTTCCAATAGTTGTTGGGGTAAGTAGGCCCCATAAATATGAAGGTTCGGGCTTTTAAGCGTTTCTCGGATTAAAGGCCAGATTTCTTTTTTTAGGTACCGTACCGCATCCACATTTGGCGCGTGTTTTCCGTTGCCAAAACAGATAAAATCCTTTCGCTCGGCAAAACTTGGCCATTGACTTTGTTCCGAAAGCGTAATTTCTTCCAACAAAAAAGGCAGATGGTATAGCAATTCAGGTGATATGCCAACGGTCTTTTGCAGGAGTTCCATTTCAAAAGTAGAAACCAACAAACTAAGATCCGAACGGTAGATGCTGGCAACTTCACGTTTGGTCATATCTTCCTGAAGCCATTGATCCGTAGTGAAGTTTTCGTTTCTTTTATGGCAAGCTTCCCTGCTTTTACGCAGGGAGTGCAGGTCTTCGGTATTCAATACGCGAAGGGCATTGGGAGCCGCTTCCGCAACCCGCCATCCAAACTGTTCCTCGACCATAAAGCGGTCGAAAAGGACAATTTCCGGTCCTAGTTCTTGAACGAACACATCAAAACCGGAATCGTTTAAGAGAATGGTATCCGTACGGATTCCTAGTTCCTCCAAATCATGGGAATATGGAGTTTTGGAGGCCGTAGACACAACGGTAATCTGGTATCCTTCCCCTAAAAAGGCCTGTAACAACTGCATCATCCGTCCACCTGCCGCGGTGGTCTTAGGCTCAGGCCAAACGTAGCCTATCACTAAGAGTTTTAGTTGGTGCTTGCTCGTTGTTGGTTCTTGATTGACAGTGATGGTTTCAAGTTTTTGGGTTTTCGTTGCGCGTTGTTGGCGGACAGTTGATAGTCGCCGGTTTCAAGTTTTGAGTTCTCCCTTATATCCTCAACTACTATACACTTATAACTCTTAACCTATAACTCCTATTTCCAATTTCTCCATTCTTACCTCTAAATTCAACATAAATACATCCTACCCCTTACATCATCTGGGCAAACTTTTTAGAAATGCTGGAACGGAGCTTTCGTTCATAATCCTCTTCCAACCACTCCTTATAGTTCTTGGTATTGTTCATAATGCAATAGGAATACTGGCGTACCCGATAGGCAATCTCTTCCTTAAGCTCTTTGGCCAGAATACGGGCATCAAAGACGTCTTCGCTGTTTTCCACGCAAATTTGGGCATGCTGCTCAATACTGCGTTCCAAGACCAATTTGGACTTCCCCCCTTCTGCAAAAACCTTTTTGTATTCCGCCTTGATATCAAAATGGATGTCTTGCGATTTGCTGAATTTTGCTTTGAGCTCTTCCGGCATTTCGTAGACGAACTCCCGCTCTATTTCTTCATCATTCTTGATGTTTTCCAGATAGAAGTCCGGAAAGTGGAAAATCTCTTGCCAGTCCACAGGCTCGTCCCAAGGACCAAAACGGGCGATATTGTTCCCCAAATCGATAACATTGAATTCCGATTTATTGGGCAATACCCGAGAACCACGACCGATCATTTGGAAATAGAGCGTCAACGACCGTGTTGCCCTGTTCAGTATTATGGATTCCACCGTAGGTTCATCAAAACCAGTGGTCAAAATACTTACGGAACTTAAAATGGCATCCGGGGTGGTGGAAAACCATTCCAAAATCTCTTTTCGCTCCCCAGCGGAATTCCTATTGTCCAAATGTCTAACGTTGTAACCCGCTTTTCGGAAGGTTTCGTAGACATAGTGAGAGGTATTGATACCGTTATTGAAAATAAGGGTCTTGGTCCCCTTGGCCACCTCTTCATAGGCCGTCATCAATTTGCCCAACATGCTCTGGTTGCCATAAAACTCATCCGAAGATTTTACGGTATAATCCCCATGGATTCCCAGTTTTAAGCTCTTTAGGCTTACATCAAAGTTATAGAGGTTGGCCTTGGCCAAAAAGTTTTCGGAAATCAAGGATTTAATGGACTTGCCCACGATCAGCTTTTGATAGTGGTCCTTCATGGGCAATTTAATATTGGAACTTAAAGGAGTGGCCGTAACGCCCAATATGGTGGCATCCTCAAAGTATTTGAACAGTTTTCTAAAGGAATTGTAGTGCGCTTCATCAATAATGACCAAGCCGATATCCTTGATTTTTACCTTTTCTTCTTGCAAACGGTTGTTCAGGGTTTCTACCATGGCAACAAAGCACATGAACTCATCCTGATCGTCCAATTCTTTTACATCACTGCTGATGATTTTGTTGGTCACCCCAAACCCGTGCAGCATTTTAGAGGTTTGCCTGCTCAATTCTATACGGTGGGTAAGCACGACTACCTTCTTTTTGGACTGTGCTATATACCGCTTGGTAATCTCCGAAAAAACTACGGTTTTCCCGCCGCCGGTAGGCAATTGATACAGAATGTTGCTACCCTTTGGCAATTCTTCCAGCTGCTTAAAGATGCGTTTTAAATCTTCTAACTGGTAATTATATAAGTTCTTTTTTACAATCTTCTTTTCTACTTCCAAAAGTAATCCAATTTTTACTCGACAATCGAGATTAAAACCTAACTGTCGTTAGGCAAGTTACTCCCAGGCCAGGCCCGAATCAAAATAACTACATGTCCGTTTTCAAGTCAAGTTCAATGGATACCACCCGGGGTAGTCTTTAACCAATCCACTTCTTGACTATGAAACCTTACAAAATTACCGCATTTTTCAAGTTTCTTAAGACTCTTTTTTAGTAAATAATTCATAGACTATCAACAATCTTAATTATCCTTTAAATAGCTGCTGTTGTGGGGCGTGAGGATAATTTTTTGATAACATTACCACAACCCATTTGGAATTTTGATTCTAATAATGTATAATGATAGGCTGTACACTAAAACTAAAATGAAAGAATGAGGCAATTAAAAATCATTAAGCAGGTAACTAACCGCGAGTCCAAATCCTTAGATAAATACCTACAAGACATTAGCAAAATTGATTTAATAACTGCCCAAGAAGAAGTTGAACTAGCCCAAAAGATCAGGGAAGGCGACCAAATAGCCTTAGAAAAATTGACCAATGCCAACCTAAGGTTCGTAGTATCCGTTGCCAAACAATACCAAAACCAAGGTCTTAAATTGCCAGATTTAATCAACGAAGGGAACGTTGGTCTGGTAAAAGCTGCAAAACGTTTTGATGAAACCCGTGGCTTTAAATTTATTTCTTATGCCGTTTGGTGGATAAGACAGTCTATTTTACAGGCCTTGGCAGAACAGTCAAGAGTGGTTCGTTTGCCTTTGAACAAAATTGGTTCCATCAACAAAATCAAAAAAACATTTTCTTATTTGGAGCAGGCCCACGAACGACCGCCATCACCAGAAGAAATAGCCAAGGAATTGGATATGACCGTTACCGAGGTAAAGCAGTCCCTAAAAAATTCCGGACGTCACGTCTCTATGGATGCCCCATTGAAAGAGGGAGAGACCTCCAGCCTTTATGACGTAATGCGCGCCGGGGAATCCCCAAAACCGGATAGGGAGTTAATGCACCAATCCTTAAATACGGAAATCAATAGGGCCTTGGATACCTTGTCACCAAGGGAGGCAGACGTTGTACGCCTGTATTATGGCATTGGGGAGCAACCCTCTATGACCTTGGAAGAAATAGGGAGTACTTTTGATTTGACCCGGGAACGGGTACGCCAAATAAGGGAAAAGGCCATTCGCAAATTGCGGCACAATTCCAAAAGTAAAATCCTGAAAACCTATTTGGGATAGTAGGGATTGGGTAAAAGAACCCATTGAAAAGTAGGCAAAACAAAAAAGGGGCTGTTAGAATTAACAACCCCTTTTTTCTGATATAAACATAAACTTAAGAACAATTCAATTTGTTGATGTTGAAATCACCAAGAATTTCATTTAAATTCTGGATGAAGTTCACGTAGGCACTATTTTCTTGATTTTGCTTCTCCATGTGTCAAAGATTTGGGTGTACGTTATAAATAATCTAACTCTGCTAATTCGTTTAAACTCAATATTTCATTTAATTCTTGTAGAAAAGCCAAATACTCTTCTCCGTAGGTGTCGTATAACATAGGTTTTTAGGTTTTAAAATTCGGGTCTACCTTTATAAACGTAAACTTATCTGATTACGTCTTTCTTAACAAGATTTTGTGGTGAACTTGTAGGATTTTGTTGTGAAAGTATTGTTAAGAATCTGTTTTATAAAATGTGATATCGTTAAATAGAACGTGCTTTTATTGCAATAACCACACCGTACATGCGTTACTACTATGGATTCATTTTACCAAACAAACTATGAAAACACTTGGTCCGCGCATTGCCCTTTTTTTAGCGCTAGTATTCTTTGGCTTTACTCCTCTTTTTTCCATTCTAGCCCAAGAAACCGTTACATCAAAACTTGTATTGGAAAGCCATGGTTTTAATGCCAAAAAACGCAGTAATTTTAAATTAGGGGAAGTCATAGAAACCCTTGATCGAGGCCTTACCTTGGTCCACATACTATCCTCTACCTCCTACGAATACCAATCCTTTGATACCTATGGAAGTAAAGAGCAATTGGAACTGTGCACCAAGTATATCAAGGAAATGATGGCGGATAAGGTGTTCTTTGCCATTTTGGCGCATGATAGTGCAGTAAGTGGTGTATTCAAAAATACGAAATCCTTGGAGCAATTAGGGTTACCCCAATTGGCCGCCTTAAAAAGTAGGGAAGCCTACGTCATGTATTACAATATGGGTAAAGTCAATGAAGCTATGGATGCCAATACCGTATCCCGGGTTTTGGACAACTATACCATTTCCGGCCCGGAGAAATTCTATTTTCCAAAAATCACCTATGAGTTTGAGCCAAGTAACGATCGCTACATTGCCCATGCGGGTGGTGAGGTTAAAGGGATAAAATCCACCAACTCCAAGCAGGCCTTGGATGAGAACTATGCCAAGGGCTTTCGGTTATTTGAACTTGATATCATTACGACCTCAGATGGTAAGATGGTGGCGGCACACGATTGGAACATGTGGTCCAGGTTTACCGATTTTAACGGCAAACTACCTCCCACCCATAAAGAGTTTATGGAACATAAGATATATAGCGAATACACCACTTTGGATATGGCCGGAATCAATGCTTGGTTCGCGGCCCACCCAGACGCTATTTTGATTACCGATAAATTGAACGACCCGGTAGCCTTTGCCAAGCAATTTGTGGATAAAGATCGTTTAATTATGGAACTCTTTAGCGCGCTGGCAATGGACGAAGCTTCTAGAAAGGGCATCAACGTAATGATTTCCCAACAACCATTGTTAGATATACCGGGGGATAAAGTAAACTATCTTAAAGTAAACAACATTACCTATGTAGCCCTATCCCGTAGGATTATCCGAAGCCAACTTGATTTGCTTGTGAAGTTAAGGGACAATGGAATCAAGGTCTATGTCTACAATGTAAATTTTGACCCTGGGAAGGACGAAAAGTATGTCCAAGAAAACGAAATAGGCCTAGTATACGGGATGTATGCCGATAAGTGGGTGTTTGAGTTTGACGAAGAAGAAGAATAGGACAGGCATTATAAAAAGCCCTATTTAGTTTGCCTTAAAACTTCACTTGATATGTAAGTCCGGCCGAAAATGCCCAAAAATAGTTTCCAAGGTTAGATGCTATCTCCTGCCTCCTTACGCCAATGTTTGCCCTGTAAATGTTAGGTGATTTTTTTGGTGTAAACTGGTATTCCAAATTGAGGCGCTGTGATCCCACAAAAAATACGGTTTCGGCCAATAAGGTTTGACCACTGAATAGTTGTTGTAACTCCGGAGTAAAACCCATTCCACCGCTTATACCCACAAAATTCTCCCCATCCCTTAAGTACTTTCGGACCAACAGGTTTCCAGAAACGTTCCAAAGGTTGTTATCCCTAGGGGACACAAAGGACCGCAAAGAAAAATAATAATTACCCTTGTAGTACCCCAAGGAGTTGGTAATGGCGGTAACGTTCCTTGATGCAGTGCTTATATATCTTCCGCCGCCGGACACTTCTATTCCCTTTGGAAGGTTCCAATACAAGTCCCCGCCAAACTTTTGTCTTGGAAAAATTGGGGAATTGGAATATCCATAATTGAGATAGGCGTATACCTTTTTAAAAATTTTGGGATAAAAATCAATATCGTATTGTAAGCCATGGACCCCATTTCTGTTGTTGTAATTGATCTTTGGTATCAAGCGTCCAATTTTGGTCTTATACCCATACCTAAGGCTCGAAAATACGATGGGATCAAAGCGTTCATTGAACAGGGTAAACGCATTCCGTATGCCAAGCCTATGTTTTCCCAGCTCGTTTTCCGCAACTTTTGTCTGCGCATCCTGTTGCTCGTCAGTTCCTTCCAATGCAGCGGTTTCTTTGGATTTTTCTTTCTTGCGTTTTGCCTTACGTGCTTTTTTGTTGGACACTTTGCTATCCGTATTGTGCCAGCCTTCTGATGCGTATTCGATACCGGAAATGCCGTCCAAGGCCAAGTCCTTAAGCCGTAAAAGCTCTTTGTCATTGGAAATATGACCGAGACCTTTATTGGCAAGGCCAAGGGCTACAGCATAACTTTTGGCATAGAGCTCGTTTTTAACGGCCGCGGCCCAATAGTCGCTTTTATTCTTCTCTTTGGATAATATGGAATTGAATTCTTTTCGTGCCTTATCAAATTGGCCGTTCCAACTATAGGTCCTGGCCAATAAAAATTGGGCTTCCAGATTTTCTTCGCCTTTTAATTTTTCGGACAGTAATCTTCTGGCCGTTTTATTCTTGCCTTCATAGGCCAGATCATAGGCTTCCTTAAAGTAATCGTCCTCAAAGCCTAAATCGGCATATTGCTGTCCCAATACGTTTACGGAACAGTAGAGGCTACCAATTAGAATTATAGATTTAGTTAGTTGGTTCATCTATTATCTGCTAATACAATGTTATTCTTTTTTGCTTCTCTTTGGGCCCGTACTATTTTAGATTCAATGTCATTGGCACTGGAACTGTTTGCACGCACTTGTTTTATAAGTGCCAAGGCATCCTTGTGTCTTCCGGTCCAGAAATACACGTCGAACAAGGCGGCATAGGAGTCTATATAATTAGGGTTCATTTTGATGCATGCCTGTAAAATTTTAATTGATTCATCCCGATTACCATCCCACGCATTTATTCTGCCCGTCAATATTTTGGTGTCTATATGACTTGGAGACTCAGATAATATATACCTGCTCAACAACAAAGCCTTGTCATATTTGTCCGTTAATGCAAGTTTACGTGCCGCTTTGTAGAATTTATCGAAGTCCTTCCCGTTGGCCTGACTGTTGATCCATACCATCTCACTATTGGTAAATTTTTCCTGCTTTATGGCAAATATGGCCAAGCTATCCGGTATAATTTTATCGTTAGTGGTCACGTAAGCATTTAATTCCTTAAAGGCCTTTAGTTTGTTTTTTATGCCGCCACCGCTAAAGGAACTTCCTAAATTTAGTTGTGCATCCAGTTCATAAATAGTACCGTCGGAAATGAATTTTTCATTGCTAACATATTCCTTAAGCTCGTTCTTGTTACGCATAAGAGGGATATTTTTGGTGGCCCTAAACTCCTCTGAGGTATCTAAGGCATCACCCATCCAAGCAACTTTTTTAGGCATTTTCATCTCATAGGCATTTTCCAAGAGGGCCAATAAAGATGGCGTAACGTTAAAATGTGAAGAAAGCCCGCTCATTTTTCTGGACTCTTTTAATAACGGACTATATATGATCAGCGGAACGTGGAACCTGCTTATCGCATTACGTTGTGGTATGGGAATCAATCTATGATCGCCGGTTATGATAAATATGGTATTGTCATACCCTGGTTGTTCTTTATACGATTCCATGGCAAATTGCAACGCACTGTCCGTATATAATAAGGTGGCGAAGACATTATCATTTTTATTGATGATTTTCTTAGTCCTTGAATCAAAACTTTTGGACGCCAAAATCCGCTGCACCTCTTTTTCATGTAATGCTTGGTTTGGTGGTATAAAAGGTTCGTGGTTACTAATGGTCATATAAGCTTCCAAGCGTGGTTGCTTAGTGTCCCTTGGCAGGCTCATGCTCTTCTTAAAAAGCTCTTTGTCCGGATAGCCCCAAGTGGCATCTGAGCCGTTTTCATTATGGACCGCATACTTATTTCCAAAACCGGATTTATCCAGTACAAAATCCACATTCTCACTCTGCAGGAATCTGTCCACTCCATCAAATGAGCTATTGGTTCCTTGATAAAAGGCGGTGCGATAATTATTATTCTTTAGAATGCTAAAAAGGGTTAGCTTATTGGGATACGTTTCCAATTCCATAAACCCACTTTTGCCAAACGGGAGAGATCCCAATAGGGACGGCAATACCCCAAAGGTACGCCCTGTATTACTTAGGCAGTTTTCCCAGTAGAGGGATTTTGTGGTGAGGGAGTCCAAAAATGGGGTGAAGCCCCCAAACTCAGCACCTTCCCCAACAAAATCACGACCAAGTCCTTCAACGATGATAAAGACAATATTGGGCTTCTCTTTTTTAAGTTCAAAATAAGGTTTTAATACGTCTTCCGTAACACCTGACCTTATCAATGGATATTCAAGATCGGCCTTATAACTGTTATCCTCCGTCGTAGTATTATAAAGGTTAAGGGCCAGGTACTGTGTTTTGTTTTGATTTATGGGTTTTCCTTCTAAAAACAAGGTGCTTATAAACAAACTGAACAAAATAATCGTAAAGGGATACATTCTACCAATGTGATGGTAATATTTGGAGGTAAGCTTATACAAGGCAAAAAATAAGGCAATCATAACAACTGCACCTATAAAGGGTACTATGGTAATCCCTCCGGAGTTGGATATGGTCTCTTTAATATCTGCAAAACTGTATCCTAACAAATCCGCCCCTAAGGGGACCAATACGGTGCAATAGTAGCTAATGAGCATCGCTTCGATCAACAATACCAAAATCAATAGTACAAAGACCAAGTTTAGACCATAGGAGGGTCTGTAATTTTCCCAAAAGTTAAATGGGAAAATCAAAATCAAGGCAACAAGGCAAGCGAAACCGAGCTGGTGCGCAATGGCTATAAAAAAGCTGCTGCTTAAAATGGTATCCACAACTCCTTTAAAATAGAGCGTGGTGTATTGGTAGATGGATAATACCAAAAGACATACAAAGAAGGCAATGATGAGCCTTGTGTATTGCTTTAGGTTATATCTTTCTCGTTTGCTGGTATTCATAGTCTTTGTTTAGGTGGCTTTTGCAAATCCTTTACGAACCTGTGACCCCCAACCCGATTTTACCCGGAACAGTTTTTTATAATTGCCCCGCACTGCGGACCAAACAATAATGGGGTGAAATGTAATAGGCTCTATAAGTGCACAAAACATTAAGGTTAAAATGTCTTTTGTCTTTTTATACTCGTTGTAGGTATAGACATCCCAGAGAATGGCATAAAAGGAAAACATGACGGAAAACATATAAATGGTCATGGTAATGGCGAGGAAGAATTCCCAATTAAGCATCCCCGTAAAGGCAAACACAATAATGGTAAAGAACCCAAAAAACTCCATTAAGGGTGCCAGCCATTCATAAAAGAACCAATACGGATAACTGATAAGCCCTAAACGTCCAAATTTGGAATTAAAGAACATATCCTTATGTTTAAAAAGGGTTTCCAAATTTCCCCTTGCCCACCTGTCTCGCTGGTTGACCAATATGTTCAGATCCTCTGGGACCTCTGTCCAACATAATGGATCGGGTATGTACTCTATGGTATAGGGTTCTTTGAGCTCATGCATATAGCGTCTCATACGGAATATGATTTCCATATCCTCCCCTACCGTATTGGTGTCATATCCGCCAACGGCCAATGCGATTTCCCTATCGAAAAATCCAAAAGCACCGGAGATAATCAACAAACTGTCCAAACGGCTCCATGCCATTCTTCCTAACAGAAAAGAACGGGAATATTCCAATAGTTGAAACTTGGCCAACCAATTTTTTGGCAAACGGATTTCTTCTAACATCCCGCCGGAAATACCACAAGAATTGGCAATGCGTATGACACCCCCAACTGCAATTACCCTTTTCTTACTACGCTGGTAAAACGATTTAACCACATGCAACAAAGCGTCTGGCTTTAACAGACAATCCACATCGATACAACCAACAAACTTGCTGTCCGATAGGTATATTCCTGTATTGATAGCATCGGATTTACCCCCATTTTCCTTATCGATAACTATTAGTTTGGAAAAAGAGGCCTGTCTGGACCTGTAAACTCCCCGTATAGGTTTGGATTTCCAATTGGGGTCTATCTCCTGCGTTACTTTGACAAGGTTATAGGCCGATATCATCTTCTCCATGGTATCATCGATACTCCCATCATTGATCACCATTACTTCATAATTCACATATTGTAAGGAAAGGAGGGAACGAATATTCTCTATTATGGTAAGGCCTTCATTATAGGCCGGGGCAATAATGGTAATGGACGGTGCCAAGGGTGATGCCATGACTTTGGAGATATCCCCAACCTTATTCTTATTCCTATAGTGTATGGAGTTCCTTGTGGATAGATATCCCATAATACTTAACAGGGTAAAAAGCACCACGGAGAACAGTAGGAAAACCGTGTTCAAATATTCTATGACAATCTCAAAAAGATTTCCAGACATCCTACCCTTGTTCTTTTAAGTTGTACATATACTCTTGGGACAGTTCAAAATTGAGTCCCAAATCCTCTTTTTCCCGCTGCCCATTATAAAGAATGCCCAGTTCATCATAGATAAAGCAAAGCTCTAAAGGGATACGGTCGTCCGTAGGGTCCGTTCCATCATCTGCATCCCTCTTGTGATTATCCAACCTATCCGGTCCACTACCCTCCAGTATTTCATCTACGATACTGTCAACATCCTCCAATAATTCTTCTGAGGTTATTGTTGACGGTACGTTCTTATCATTTGTACGCCGCTCTTTGATGGCCTTTAAAGCTTTTAGGGCCTCATCTTTTATGCTATCCCCCTCATTTTGTGCCAAATGGTTTAAAAATGCAATTTCCTTTTCGTCACCAATGGCTATGGTTTCCTTAATCAATATTTTTTTAGAATCCAAATCGGACGCATGTTCAAAAAGGGAATAGAACACACTATGCTCCGGAGAAAGTGTACCTATATCATCCGTATCCAAGGCAATTTCCGCTACCTCTTCTACCGCTTCTACCTCGGCTATTTCTGGGCCCTGTGATTTAGGGGCTGTATTTCTTAGTCTATTAAAGGCTTTAAAGCGTAGTTCAGGATCTTCTTCATGCTCCATCATGAACTCTAAAAGTGGGGTTTCGCTGGCACCCCCATTCTCGGTCATTTCATCCAGTAGTTGTTCCCGTGACTCTTGGGACATTTCCGCGTAGTCCGTATTTTCCGGTGTTTCATCAATTTCTGCGGCATCTACTGGAACTAGGCCCAATGAAAAATTAAGGGATCTTTCCAAATCCGCTTCAAGCTCCAAGATTTCAAGTTGGTGACTTTTCTCCTCACTAACGGGAGATAGTTCTTCTTCTTCTTCGGGTTCTTTTGGTTGCGTATGTACTTCAACCAAATCATATATCTGAATTTCTTCAATTTCTATCGTTTCTACCTTTTCCGCCACAGCTGGAATAACCTCGCCGGTTTCAGGGACTTCTACGTTTTCAACGGGCAACCCTTCCCCATCTGAAGGTATGGCAGGGCTTTCCGTAATAGTTTCCATAACAAAATCCGCATCTTCCAGAATATCCTTGGTAGGTAAAATGGCATCCGGTTGAATCGTATTTATAGCTCTGTTGGCCCTGTTGGCAATGCTAAAGTTGGGTTCCGTACGGGCTACATGCTTTAAAAATTCCAAATCCGCTTCACTGCCTATCTCCCCCATAGTATCTAAAAGACTCGCTTTAACGATGGGACTGCATTGTGCAAAGACCAATTTTAACGCATCCATAGCCTTCGTAAAATGAAAATCCCGGATACAATGGATCGCGGCAATCTTAATATCGTTGTCCTTATGTTTTACCAAGGCAATAATAGAATCCGCCGCATCATTCTGATTGTAATGTTTGATCAATCGCAATGAAAAAAGCACCACATCCTTATTTTCGGAAATAAGCCAGGTTTTAAATCTTGGGGGGTTATAGTCCGTAATGGATTCCAGGGCTTCAATAAGCTTTAATTGTTGCCATTCACTAATACCGTATTTGGTATTGTCCAATAGATAGTTGATGCCATCTACTTTTAAATGTACAATGGCCAGTTCCGCTTGCTTACGAACGATCCCGCGTTTGTCATTGATAAATTTTGCAACGGATTGAAAGGCGTGGCTTACTTCCATTTGGGCAAGTTCCAAAATTCCTTGGGCAACAATATTCCAGCGCCAACTTTTCAATTTTTTATAGGAGTCGTGGTGCAACCCTAATTCCACGAACAATCGAAACAGGCGTTGTCTGGTACCACCGGCCACGTCTCTTTGAAGATCAAAAAGAATATCCGCCAAAATCTTTCTAAAATAATTATCCGCTAAATACTCGCGGATACCGATCTTAAGTTCAACGTATTCTTTTTGTGCCTCTTTGGGGTCCTCTGAACTATGGAACAAAAAATTACTGATAATTGGGGCCAACTCCGTCCGTTTGGTCCCCCTCCTGCGGAATAGACGACTGGCCCGGTTCCTAAAGAAAAAGATACTTACAAAATAAAGCGCCGCTAAGCCTAGGAACAAAACGGTAAGATCCCACAATAAATCCGTATGGATCTTGGGGGATTTAATCATTAAGAAGATATGGTAAGCGCTTAACTTCAAATAATTTGGTGTCTTTCTATTTCTCTATTTACACGTATAAGCAGTTCCGAAGGACTAACCGGTTTAGCCAAAAAATCATTGGCCCCCATCTTAAAGGCATTGATTACATTTTCTTCGTTAGATGCCGTTGAAATTAGAATGATCGGAATTTTTGATTTCAATTCGTTCCGCAAGTAATCCACGAGCTCAATACCCGAAAAATAGGGCATCATCACATCACTTATAATAGCATCCGGTAAATGTGTTGCAATACATTCTTTAACGGCCTTACCGTCTGGCATTAGCGCCACGGCGTAGCCTTCTTTTTCAAGGCGAAATTTTAGCAGGGAAGCCAACATAGGGTCGTCTTCCGCAAGCAGTAGTTCTTTAGGTTTCAAATTTGGGACTTTGTTTGGTTAATACTTTTGTTTGCTTATAATTTGTTCAATTCTATATCAATAGCTTCTTCTACTTTAGGGTATTCGTTTAAAAATTGTTTATAGTATTTTTCCAAGGCTTCATAAGCAGCGGATTCACTAGCCTCTGCCAGTTTGCCGCAAATTTGTGCCAAGGACTTGGCCTCCAACATTTTTAAGGAGGATTTAATCTTATGTACGGCAAATCCAATGCCCCTACTGTCATTATTGGTGAGGTGCATACGAACATTACCGATAAACTCGTACATGTTGCGTTTAAAAAGTTGTACCAACTCTGCCAAGGTATCTTTCTCGCCCATACACTCTTCGTACAAAAGGTTCAAATTAACAATGGATGACGTTTGATCAAACGTTATTTGGCTTATCTCCCGCTTGTTTTCCTTTTCACTTTCAGAGATCAGTTCTTGCATCATTCGCTGCAACTCGTCCGCGTTGTAGGGCTTTAAAATGTAATTCGTTATTCCTACTTTTTTGCAATGCTCCCTGTCCGTAATACTTAAATCCGCCGTAAGTGCTATTACAGGAACGTTTCTAATATGGTCTTGTTTGTTTTGCCGTATACATTCCGTAATCTGGAAACCGCTCATCTTTGGCATCCTTAAATCCATCAATACCAAATCGAACTCATGGTTTTCCAATAATTGGAGGCCATAAAGGCCATTCTCGGTTACAAAGGGTTGGCAACCCCAAGATTTTAGCCTATTCTCCATCAATTGTTGATTGAGCACGTTGTCCTCAAAAACCAATATTTTGGCATGTTTTAGGCTACGTGGAACAGACTTTATAGGTCTTCTTGGTGATGTGATGTCTTGTTGTCGTGCCTTTTCAAAGGGAAGGGTAACCTTAAACGTGCTCCCAGCACCCAAGGCACTTTTTACGGCAATTAAACCATCCATCCTGTCCACGATCTCCTTGACGATGCTAAGACCCAGCCCAGAACCCCCATACTTCAATTGGGTATCGTCTTCTGCCTGTCTGTAAGATTCGAAGATGCGTTGTAATTTATTATTTGCGATGCCAATACCGGTATCCGCCACTATAAACTCTATATACACTTTTCCTTGCTGATCGGATTTTAGGATCGCTTCCAAATTGATCTTTCCTTTCTCCACGAACTTCACGGCATTACCCACAAGGTTCAATAGGATTTGCGAGAGTTTTGACGGGTCGCCCAGAAGTTGTTCCGGTAGGTTTTTGTCCAAATGGACGCATAATTCCACCTTACTGTCCGTAATCAAGGTTTCGCATAGAAATGCGACTTCGGTAATTAGGTTTTTAAGATTGAAAGGTACTTTCTCAAAGGTATCATGCCCAGAAGCGAGTTTTGAAAACTCCAATAATTCGTTGATGATATTCATTAAATTTCCCGATGCCGTATCCAGGGCGTTAACCAACTCTTGCTGTTTTGGACCTAGCGTAGTCTCTTTAAGTAAATCTATAAATCCTACGATGCCGTTCAAGGGGGTTCGTATCTCATGACTTACCTTGGCAATCATGGTATGTTCCTCTGGTGGTTTTGTTGTGGTCTTCTTCAGGGAAACTTCTACCGGTTCTGGTTTAGGCATTCCAAATACCTTTTCCTCCAAACCATTTTTAAAAGATTCAAAAGACTTTTTTAACCTGTTGGCCTCCTTGGTATTCAACTCTGTAAACGAGTAGGTGTCAAGGCCATTCTCCAATTTTGATAGGTGCATTAGTAACTCCCGAGTATCCAAATCCAGTACTTAGTTTTGAGCGTCGGCTTTAACAAAAAAGCTAACAATCTGGTTTATATTAATTTAAAACTCCCCATTTAACCAAGCCTAACCAATTAATTGTTCCCTGTTGCTAGTAATTTGTTGTCAAAATGCTTTATTTGTAGGTATAAAAATTTTTAAGATGAAAAAGGTCCTTGTTTTCGCTTGCAGTCTTTATCTCATTTCTTGTAACGAAGAACCAAAAAACAATACTGAAAGTTTTGAGGATAAAGTAAGCCGGATACATGAAAAAACGATTACGATAGATACGCATGACGACATCAACGTAAAGAATTTCACGGATAGCATAAATTACACCCAAAGACTTGATACACAGGTAGATTTACCCAAAATGATTGAAGGAGGACTTGATGTTGCTTGGTTGATCGTGTATACGGGACAAGATTCCCTGAACACCGAAGGCTACAAAAAAGCCTCCGAGAACGCCATGGCCAAGTTTGATGCCATACACCGCCTTTGCGAGCGCTATGCCCCGGATAAGATGGGATTGGCATTGACCTCACAGGATGTGCGGGATTTGCATAAAGCCGGAAAAAAAGCGGCCATGATTGGCGTTGAAAATGCCTATCCCATTGGGGAGGATCTTACCCAATTTGAAGCCTATCATAAAATGGGCGCACGCTACATCTCCCTTTCGCACAACGGCCACAGCCAATTTTGTGATTCCAATACCGGGGAAAAAGATAGTGTATGGTTATATAATGGTTTAAGTAAAATAGGTGAAAGTGCTGTAAAAGAAATGAATAGGCTTGGAATAATGATTGATATATCGCACCCGTCCAAAGAATCCATGAAACAGATGGTGGCTTTGAGCAAAGCCCCAATTATTGCCTCCCATTCCTCCGCAAGGGCCTTATGTGACCACAGTAGAAACTTGGATGACGAGCAATTGCAATTGCTTAAAGCGAATGGTGGTGTCGTACAAACGGTAGCTTTCAGTTCTTACTTGAACACGGAAAAGCATGAGGCAAGGGCTGCACATATGAAAAGTATTTATCAAAAGGTGGCGGACTCTTTAGGTACAGCCTGGTATGAACGTTCCGCTTTTTCTTCGCTAAACGATGCGCAAAAAGAAGCTTTTATGGACAATTATCCCAAGGTACTTAAACTGGCCAAGGAACTAGTTGCCAAAGACAGTACCGCCCCACCAGCTGTTGATGTAGGCGACTTTGTGGACCACATCGATTATATGGTTGAAAAAATGGGGATTGATCATGTAGGTATCAGTTCTGATTTTGATGGCGGTGGTGGCATTGAAGGATGGTCAGACGCTTCGGAAACCAAAAATGTGACCCAAGAATTGGTGAAACGAGGGTATACCGAAGAAGAAATAGCCAAACTTTGGGGTGAAAACCTACTCCGCGTTTTGGATGAAGTACAGGCCGTTGCCGCGGAATTGCAACAAGGCTAGGTCGTAGTATTGGAGTCTTGTTCTTTTTTGGCCAAACGGTCTTTTACGTACTCTATTTTTCGTTTGCCATGAGGTTTTGGTTTTCCATTGTCACCAAGGTTCACCATAATGATGTTGTCTACCGTAACAATGGTTTCCCTGGTCATTTTATTGCGTACCTCGCAATTGAGGTTAAGGGAGCTCTTTCCAAACTTGACGACCTCTATCCCTATTTCTACAATGTCCCCCTCTATAGCGGTACTCATAAAGTTGATTTCGGACATGTATTTGGTGACCACTTTCTTGCTCTCCAGCTGTATAATAGTGTACAATGCGGCCTCTTCGTCTATCCAAGCCAAAACCTTACCGCCAAATAAGGTGCCATTGGCATTTAAATCTTCTGGTTTTACCCATTTTCTAGTATGGAATCGCATGTCGTTTTATTTGCAAAATTATGGTAGAAATACGAGCTAAATCTTCCTTTGGACCATGGAAAGGCTTTTTGAAGATTGGAATTGTATAATTATAAATTTTGTTAAGTTCAGAATAAAGTTTTCTTAATTCGTTAGCATCGAAAGTGCGGATAAAATAATTTAAGGGTCTAATCAATTCAAAAAACATCAATCATCATGGAAACTACCACGCCGTACTATTCCGACCCCAGTTTTACCGTTTTCAAAATCCCAAATTGGAGGGCTTATTTTTATAAGTTTCTATCCGTACAATTATGGGGAGGATTACCAAGCACCCTGCAAAAAAAGATTTCTTCTTGGTATTCCAAATTTTACCAAAAGCCCATTTCAAAGCACATTATCAAACCCTATCTGCACATCAATTATCAGGATAAGAACTATTTGGAAAAGTTCAAGCCTCCCTTTGGAAAAGCCAGTTTTGATACGTTTCAGGATTTCTTCACTAGGGAGTTCAAAGAACTACCCAAACCATCCAACACGCACGCTTGGCCTTGTGAAGGGCTGTTGTGCGAAGAAGCTAAAATCGACCAAATGGAGCTTGCCCACATAAAAGGAGACCACAGGAGTGTCGAGACCGTTTTTGGGCTAAAGGAGGGCGATATTCCCAAAAATTATAGCTTTACCAATGTCTTTTTACACAACAAAAACTATCACCGTATCCATGCCCCAATAATGGGAACAATACAAAGAATACAGCATATCCCCGGGGATTTGGTGGTACTTAGACCTTGGATTTACAAACAGAACCCATCTTTGCCAGCGTTTAGAAACGAACGCTATAATATTGATATTGCCGACGCCAACGGAAAAGTCTGGCATCTTTCCATAATCGGCGGGCCTGCCGTAGGGACTATTGCCTTGAACGCTAACATAAGTGTTGGGAAAACGGTTTCCGTTTTGGATGAACTTGCGCTGTTCTATTTAGGTTCCACCTGTTGTATGGCGTCACCCTATGCGCCTAGTCTGCATACTAAAAACACCTTTGTAGAAGTAGGGATGCGGTATTAAAACAAGCCTTTTTGCTGTCCGCCCAAAGTTTTAGGTATGGTGATATCGGTACCAAAACTACTGTTGAAATTATCAATAAAATAGGCCGCCAGTAATGGGGATTCCAATTCCATATTCTGATGGACAAAAAAATGGATGTTACGCAATCCCTTGTTTTTCCATTGTTCCAAACGCTTTACCCAATCGTCCAATCTGGGATAATCCGTTGTATGATTGGCTCCTACATAGCGCACAAAGGCTTCGTTAGTGGTCAAACGCATATGCATGATATCCCGTCTTCCTGCGGTATCCACCAAGACATTGGTAATCCCATTTTCCTCCAACAGATGGTATAACTCTTGTGCAACAACAGGGTCATTAAACCAATCGGTATGTCTAAATTCCATAGCCAATGGGAACTCCTTGGGCCAATAGTTTACAAAGTTCACTACCCGGTCCCAATTTTTAGGTCCAAAATTGTTGTGCATCTGCAAGAATATGGTCCCCAACTTATCCTTTAAAAGCGAGGTAACCTCTAAATACCGGTCGGAAATAGCATATACCTTGTCGTTCATTCGGCGAAGGTGGCTAACCTCATTGGTCATTTTTGGGAAAAACGTAAAATTAGTGGGTGTCTTATCATACCATTTTTGATACGTTTC
>CALEYA010000115.1 GCA_937926215.1 uncultured Croceitalea sp.
ACATCTTATCACCGTCGTACCCTGCATTTTTCTTGGAGCCTATGTATTAGTAGTTAAAAAAGGAACTAGGATACACAGAAAATTAGGCCGTTTGTATATGGTTCTCATGTTGATTACCGCAATACTTACCCTGTTTATGCCGGCAGCAGTGGGACCACAATTCTTAAGCCATTTCGGATGGATTCACTTATTCAGCGTATTGACTATTTGGACGGTTCCTACGGCGTATACGGCAATTAAAAGAGGCAACGTAAAAGCACACCAGCGTAAAATGATGCTCCTTTATATTGGTGCCATTGGTATTGCTGGGGGATTTACCTTGGCTCCTGGACGGTATTTGCACGAACTATTTTTTGGTTGAAAATTGGTCGTCAGGACGAAGGGGTTCCCAGCACAGACCGAAACCAATCTCCCCTTTCTTCTTCCCTCTGGTCAGAATTCATTCCCCTCTTTATATCATACCAAATGACCCACAAAATGCGTCTAAAATGCTGGTTCATTTTCCCGCTTACTTCATTGTAAAAAACGTTCGTAGCTAAGGCTATGAAAGCATTCTACAGCTTTGTAAGCAAAAAAAGCAACGGCCCATTTTTTAACGCTTTTTATAAATCATTTGGTATAAGAGGGGAGCAATCCTCAATTTATGTAGGTTTTAGTTAAGTTTTTAATAGTTACTACTTAAATACTAGTAATACCCGTTATGTCACTTCGAGCGCAGTCGAGAATTTAAAAAGACGTGTATTCCAAAGAGGTCTCGACTGCGCTCGACCTGACATTTTACTTAAGCTGTGAATTGTCAATTTAAAATGAAATTTTGTATCGAATTCACATTAAACTAGCATAATTAGACCAGTTTCTAAAACGTTGTATTTTCGCCTTGGATGGGGTAAAAAGACTATTCCACCAATTTTTCGAAAATCAATTCAAAATACGCGGCAGAACCATATCCCGCTGTTGCCGGTGCAAAGATTTGTACAAATCGCCATCCCTCTTTTGCATGTTGCGCTATTATCCCCCGGTAATCCCCTTTAGGCGTGGAAGCTAAAAAAGTTCTCTTTAGCTTCACAAATTTATACTCATACATAACTAGTGTTTTATGCCAATATGTTCTTGATTGCACTACAATTGAAACTCGCGGACACTTTTGTCGGTTCCAAAAATATGTGGGTAATGCGCTCTGGCATTTGCCTCCATAAACTCCAAAGGAACATCCTCAAAATGTCCGTAATCCTCCAAATATTCCATAAAGGCTGCGCCTTTCTCCGTAAATTCTTGGAATACGGAATCGTTTTCCCCGTCAAAGGCCAGCGGTTCCACGCCACACAACTCACATAGTGCTTTATTAAATGCGGGGGTGATCTTTATCCATTTTCCCTCCAAAAATACGTCGACCATACCATGGGGGGTGAGCTCATTGGTGCCAAATTTTTCGGTAAGGCGTTCTACGCCAATATGGTTTTTCACTTTGGCCAAATGAATCCGTGCAGGAATACCCAAAGCACGCAGACCGGCAATTAAAATAACGGATTTGTCTATGCAATGTCCTTTCACCTGTTTTGCCAAATAGCTGGCCTTGTAGTGTTCTTTTGAAAAACTCAGAAAGTAGGGGTCGTACCGATAGCCATCCCTTACTTTTAGATAAAGCCCTTTTGCTTTTTCTTTGGGTGATACCTCATCCTTTTGAAACTCTTGGATCATCTCCTGGATTTCATCAGATTCATAATCAAAATAATAGGTAGGTGCTGTATAGTCCATATAATTTCACCAAAAAAAGCTATTTGAACACCAAACAAACCGGTGCCGGTGTGGCAACTTCATGTAAAAACGAAAGTGTCCCTTTTTCCGCATCGCGTTTAAAAATGGTGATATTATCACTTTTTTGATTGGCCACCAACAAATACTCCCCAGAAGGGTCCATAGTGAAATTTCTGGGCCAATCACCTCGAACACTTTCCCTGCCCAACAGACTGAGCATCCCCGAATCTTTATCCACGGAAAAGATGACAATGGTATTCTCCCCCCGGTTACTTCCATAAAGGAACTTTCCGTTAGGGGATAAATGGATATCTGCACACGATTTTACACCTTCCCAATCCGGTGCCAAGGTATTTTCTGTTTGGATTTTGGTATAATTACCCTCACCATCCCGTTTTAAAACCACTATGGTGGCGTTCAGCTCATTGATAACATACATATAGGTTCGGTCTCCGTTAAAAACAAAATGACGGGATCCTGCGCCATCGCCCATAGCGATGGTGTGTTGCGTTGCCGGCACCCATCCATAGGGTTGTTTGGTGTATCGCTTTATGGCACTCAGGCCCAAGTCTGAAACAAAGAGGCCATCCGAATTAAAATGGGCCTTATGCACGTAGGCGTTTTTAAGGGTATCCGTGGGTTTATGCGAGACAAGCTGGCGTTCTCCCAAACTACCATCTTCATTTAAATCAAAAACGGAAAAATTGCCCCCACTAAAGTTGGAAGCGGCTAACTGACCTTTGTTTGAAACCGAAACATGACACGGATGTGCTCCCCCGGAACCTTTACTGTTCAATAGCTCAAGTTTCCCATCCTTTAAAGCAAAAGCGGTCACCCCGCCACCAATGGAATCAAAATCCGCGGTTTCTTGCACCGCATAGAGGTTCTTCTTGTCCTTGGAAATGGCCAAAAATGATGGATTGGGTAAGGATGCCATTAACTCACGGTCTTGCAGTTGCCCCGTATTGGGGTCAAACGAATACCGATAGATTCCTTCGCTATCGCCATCCGTATAGGTTCCCACAAATACATCCAATGGTTCCATAAGTTCTTTTTTTTCGGCACAAGAAATGCCTAAAAGAAGTAGGCATACAAAGACAATTTTTTTCATTTAAACATTGGTTTTTCGCGCCTAAAATACAGATTCTTATCCTAAAGTGGCATTCATCTCCTTCTTAAGGTACCATCCGGTGACGATGGTCGCCAAGACATCAGCAATGGGAAAGGCTATCCAAACCCCAAGTTCCCCAAAAAAATTGGGCAAAAGTAAAATCAACGGGACAAAAAAGAAGCCTTGCCGGGTCAAGGTCAAAAGTAAGGCAGGGACTGCCTTTCCTATGGCTTGAAAATAAGCGGCTCCAATAAGTTGCAGGGCGATTATAGGGGTAGCGGCAAAAACCCAACGAATGGCATTTGGCGTATGCTCCAAAACAAAAGCATTGACCGCCTGGTCTTCCAAAGGCAAATCTGGTCGATTGCTTAAAAAGAGCGAGGTTAGGGCTTCCGGGAAAATCAATAACCCTACAAATACGGTACTCCCCAAAATAGAAGCGTAGGTAATGGCCGTTTTAATGGTCTGTCGCACCCGTGGGTACTGCCCGGCCCCATAATTGAACCCTGCAATGGGCAAAAAACCTTGGGTAACCCCAAAAACCGGGAATAGGGCGAACATCAATATCCGTCCGATAATGGCATACACCGCGATCATGGATTCCCCGCCAAGGCTAAAGAGCACATTGTTCATTAATAAGGTGGTAAAACTGATGACCGCCTGTCTGGATAGCGTGACCGCACCTAAGGACGAGATTTCCTTAAGAATGGGGAAGTCGGGTTTTAGATGGCCTAGATTGATCTTTAATTCAGAATATTTAGAGGAAAAAAAGAAGAGCACGTAGATAAAGGAAAAGGAGTACGAAATAGTGGTCGCCCATGCGGCACCCTCCATCCCCATATCCAAAACGTAGATCAAAACATAGTCCATAAGGAGGTTGGCCACGGAAGGAATGATCATGGTATGCATGGCAAATCTGGGCTTGCCTTCGGCACGCATTACGTTATTGCCCATCATGGTAAAGGCCAGAAAAGGCACACCGTACAGAATGATGATGTAATAGATTTTTGCAGGGGCAAAGATGCTACCTTTTCCACCGAACAGGGGAATCAAGGTATCCACGAATATCAATCCGGCAAGGACCATGCTTATGGTGAGGACAAACGTCAAGGTAATCTGGTTGCCAAAGGTCTTTCGGGCTTTTTGGGTATCCCCACCGCCCAATGCCCTAGAAATGATACTGGCACCACCTACCCCAATGGACATTCCCAAAGCGGCAATAAAAAAACTGATCGGAAGCACGACACTTATGGCCGCTATGGCGATGGAGCCTATCCAATTGCCCACAAAAACAGAATCGATAAGGACGTTTAGGGACATCACCAAAATACCGATGGCTGCCGGCACCGATTGTTTGACCAACAATTGGCCAATAGGTGCGGTACCTAGTTCTTCTGAAGATCCTCTGGCCATAACTTGTTCGTATTACGCACTACTTGTTTTGTGAAAAACCTAGGTTCAAACGCTACTATCGTATAACGTTTTAGCCTTCCCATTTTCACGGCTTGCCTATTATCCTTTTTAAACCGGCAGTACTGCTTTTTCTTCCCAATTCTTGATCCAATCCGCCATTAAGCTCACCCAAGAATCACCGTCGTTTAAACAGGGGATATGCTTATAGTGTTCCCCTCCGGCTTCTTCGAACTGTTCTTTTCCTTCCATGGCAATTTCTTCCAAAGTTTCCAGGCAATCACTAACAAAAGCTGGGG
>CALEYA010000116.1 GCA_937926215.1 uncultured Croceitalea sp.
CGTTCAATTTCCACCTGTTCCATCAAAATAAATATAGCCTAAATTTGGGTATGGACTTTGATTTTCCTTTGCGAAAGATCATACATGTGGATATGGATGCTTTTTATGCTTCCGTAGAACAGCATGACAACCCAGCATTGCGGGGAAAGCCTGTGGCCGTTGGTGGCGGTTCCAAGAGGGGCGTGGTTTCGGCCGCGAGTTATGAGGCGCGCAAATTTGGCGTACGTAGTGCCATGAGCGGCTTTTTGGCCAAGCGTAATTGCCCTGACCTCATTTTTGTAAAGCCCCGTTTTGATCGTTATAAAGAAATCTCGCAACAGGTCCGTGCTATCTTTTATGAATACACGGATTTGGTGGAGCCCTTGTCGTTGGACGAAGCCTATTTGGACGTTACCGAAAATAAAAAAGGCAATCCTTCCGCAACGCTTGTTGCCAAAGAAATTAGAAACCGCATACTGGATAAAACGGGCCTTACGGCGTCCGCAGGAATATCTATCAATAAGTTCATTGCCAAGGTGGCCAGTGACTATAATAAACCCAATGGCCAAAAAACGGTAAACCCAGAAGAAGTAATCGACTTTCTGGAGGTATTGGACATCCGTAAGTTTTATGGTGTGGGTAAAGTAACCGCAGAAAAAATGTACAAATTGGGCATTTTTACCGGGAAAGATTTAAAGACGAAACCACAAGAATTTCTGGACACCCATTTTGGCAAAAGCGGCAGTTACTATTACAATGTGGTACGCGGCATTCATTTGAGCGAAGTAAAACCACATCGGATTCCAAAATCGGTAGGGGCAGAAAGAACTTTTAGTGAAAACCTTAGTAGTGAGGTTTTTATGCTTAAACGTCTGGAGCATATTGCCGAAGAACTGGAAAAACGACTAAAAAAAACCAAGGTTGCCGGAAAAACCATCACCCTTAAAATAAAATACAGCGACTTTACCTTACAGACCAGAAGCAAGACCCTTGCCTACTATGTGGCCAGTAAAGCATTGATTTTTGAAACCGCCAAGGAACTATTGTACCAAGAAGAATTGGGGAATTCCGTTCGCTTGTTGGGAATCTCCCTGGCCAACCTAAATACCGAAAAGAAAAAGCCCGAAAAAGAGGACAAGCAACTTATTGTGCAATTAAAGTTTGATTTGTAAAGGCTATATGGATTTTACGGAAACGGCAAAAGTCCAGATAATTAAGGAAGATGCAAAAATACCAACGGCATTGGCAGCGAAAGCTCTTTTGCGCTCGATCCTAAAAAGGTAGGCTGCTATAGTACCGGCATAAACCCCGGTGCCGGGTAAAGGAATCATTACAAAAAGTGCCAATCCAAAGAACCCGAATTTTTGAATTTTATCCCCCGTGCCAAGCTTTGCGCGTTTTGCCACCCACAATGCCGCTTTCTTATAAGGTCGCCATTTAATCAAGCCTTTATTCACATAATTCAAAAAGAAAAGCATTAACGGAAATACCAGGAGATTGGCCAAAAAACAACAAATGAAAACCAGATAGCTATTGACACCTTGTGAAATTCCGTACGGAATACCCACCTTGGATTCCCCAAAGGGTGAAATACTCCATAAGATAGCGGTTATCAAATCTATCATTCAGGCAATTTTTTGTAAAACTACGTTTGAAAATATCGGGATACAGCCAATGAAACGCTAAAAGTCCATGAAAAAGTATTCGCATTTTGGATTTCTTCCTTTTCTACAAAGAAACTGGGTTACGTCAACAAAAAAAAGAGGTTTTACCTGATAGACAGACCAGTCTTTTTTATCTTTATACCATGCAAAAACAGAATATAAAGGAACATATCATTGAAACGGCAAGTGCCTTATTCTATGTCAATGGATACAACGCTACCGGAATCAATGAAATCATTGCAAAATCGGGCATTGCAAAGGCTACACTTTACCATCACTTTAAATCGAAAGAAACGCTTTGCATCGCATATTTAGAGAAAAGGCACCACGATTTCATGGAAGAATTAAAACCTTATGTTACCGCTAAAATGGAAGGGCGCCAGCAGTTGCTCGCCATTTTTGATTATTTGAGGGATTTATACAGAAAAGGTGATTTTTATGGATGTTGGTCCAGTAAAACCATGTGTGAACTTCCACCGGAAAACGAGCAAATAGCCGCAGTAATACAACGTCAAAAAAAAGAGCTTCTATTATTTTTAGGAGAAGTGGTTGGGGATAATCTTATGAATATTTCCAAAGCGGAAACGGAGCGAATATCCGGAGGGCTTTATTTGTTATATGAAAGTGCAATTATGGAGAGCCATCTTCACAAAAATGATTGGCCCATCCATCTGGCCAAAAGCATTGGTCCTTCTTTATTTGCCGGAATCGCTATTAAATAATTGGTTGGCGATGTCCAGTAAACTTCCTCGGGGTATTATACCCTTTGGCGGTGCCAATAAAAAGAAATCCTGTTGGTCTATATGAATTTTCATAAAGATCCAACAGGATTTACAACCCAACATGATTTTTTACTTGAGCATCGAGCTCCTACTTTACTGCATTTGGGCAGCTACATAGCGCGCGATTGTGTCTTCCTTACTGTACGGTCAACGTATTGTCCGTGCTTGTAGGGTTCAATGGGCAGAAATATACATATTCACCCTTTTTTAATGCCGTAGGCTTTGATGTTTGCTTGCTATCCGTTCCAACAGGAGCGGTAACATAAGCAGTTTGTATGTGGTTCTCAGGTTTGCTGATATCTTTTCCCTTTTCTACCAATACAAAACCAACATTGTGGTCTACACCGTTATTGCTTACTTCAAAAATATAAGTCCCCTCATTGACCGTAAGATGTTTTTGGGTAAACTCGCCGGAGGTTTGCTCCAAGGCAATCGTTTTCACCCTTTTTTCTATCATCTTACCTTCCATCTTGTCCATTTTTTTCTCGCCGGCGGCTTCTTGGGCATAGAATACTGTTGTCAATGCTAATGCTACTACTGTGATTATTTTTCTCATGATTGTTTTACTTCATTAAGGGCCCGTTTCTTTTTTTATGGACCACTGGTTAAACTTATGCGCTTGGTCGTATTTTCTTTATAACATTTCAAAAGCACGACCTTATTTATGATTACTTTTTGATTTGTTTAGGCCAACTCCAATGGAAGTGCTTCTGGAAAATCCACAGGTACGTCCGTTGTTTTGTGCAAATAATTGGAAATGGTCTTATCTCCCACTAAAACGATAGTGTCCACCAAGTTTTCATTTGTCCATCCGGCATCAAAAAAATTGGAAACTACGGTAGCATCCGTGGCACCTCTATTTTCCGTAATGTTTTTTGCCAAAGCGGCCAAAGCATCCAATTTAGCGTCAAATGCGGCGGCACCAGTCCTTAATTCTAGAATCTGCTCGTCCGTAAAACCATTCATTTTACCAATGGCGGTATGGGCGGCCAAACAGTACGAACATTCGTTTACTTGGCTAACCGCCAAATTGACCACTTCCTTCTCCTTTGCTGTTAAAGAGGTTTTTGCATTGGAAAGGTTTAAGTAATTCTGCAATGCGTTGTTGGAATACGCGTATGTAGCGTATAAATTAGGCACAAAACCCAATGCATTTTCCAGATTGTCAAAAATGCCTTGGTTAGTGCTGCTTACTTGTTCTCTTGTTGGAACTTGAAATTCACTCATAATTCTTGTTTTTTTGATTGTCCTTATAAAGACAATTCGTTTTAATACTAAAATTTTATATTTTCGTTTTTCGGTGGTTCGTTAGCCAAATCCCTAGCTTGGGATAAAAGGTTTTTCCGCATCACAATAAAAGTCGTGATGGTGTCTTTGCTCACAATGGTTATGTGAGATAGCACTTTGGACAGCTACTGTTTTACGTCCTTTAAATATTTCGATTAAACTGAAAATTGACTTTTCTATAGGCTTCATTGTCTTTACGTTTTAAAATTATACAGCAAAGATGCCCCAATAGGAGGCCTATTTGTTAGCAGCAATTTCCCGACTACTTGCAGAAATTTCCTTTAGCCAGCTTTTTCTGGGCTTTCGCGGTACTGGGAAGGGGTCATTTGGGTCATTTTCTTGAAAAACCTACTAAAGTGGGCAGGGTCGTTAAAACCAAGTTCAAAAGCAATTTCCTGGTTTTGCTTGTCCGTAAAATGCATTAACCTTTTGGCTTCCAACGCCAAACGGTCCAAAATAATACGTTGCGGGGATTTTTGGTTGTAGATGGAAAACAAATTGGAAAGGGTCTTTGGCGATTTAAACAGCAATGCTGCATAATCACTTACTTTTCTTTTGGTCTTATAATGGATATCCACCAAGTAATTGAACTTTCTAATAACCTCTATTTGGTCATTATCAAGGTTTTTAAGCTTTAGTTGTTCCTTTGCCAAACGCGTGCTCATGATAATAAAGCGTTTTAGCATCATTTGTAGCATATCCCCTTGTATGGCATCGGGCGTTGCAAATTCTTCTACCAATACCTCGTAGAGAAGATCAAAACGCTTTTGCAATTCTTTGGGAATGGTAATTATTGGGATATCCTGGGTGCCAAAAAACAAAATCCCGTTGCAGGATACTTCACTATCATGGTCTGATATGCAATAGAATTCCCTATTGAACAGAATGGCCGTTAAAGGCAGCTGGGTAGCCGCAAAGGATAAGTTTTGTAAGTAGGTGGCCGTCATTATTTGATTGGGACCAAGTTCCATGGCCAAACCATCAATGGATACCGTTACGGAAACCTTATTTCTGTTCCACAGAAATTTGATGGTGTTTTCCGTATCCGGAAATCTATTTTCATCCGCTTTTATACTGTCCGTAAGACCCAAAACGGCATTCAATTTAGGTTCGTGAAACTCCAATCGCATAATAGCTACTTCTATTTTATAGCCGTTTAGTCTATAATTTTTGTTGACTCTTACATGCTTATAATAACCAATACAGCCCCTTTTTTTGAACAGAACTGTTAATGATCGTTATAAATTTTTCAACTTCTATAACTTTTCATAGTATTGATTATGAAAGAGATACAACACTACGACAAAGCTGCCCATTCTTTTTACACCAAACAGCATTTTAAAAGTATGCCTGTAAGTGCTTGGGATATGTTTTCCCATAACCTCTTAAAGGTATCGCATAGTCTTAAGGACATCGCTTTTTTGGAACAGCTTTCCAAAAAAAATAGATGGAAAATGCCGCATAATATTGAAGAGGAAATCTTGGGCAAAAAGCATGTGGTCGTTGTTACCGATGTCAATCTTAGGATTGTTCACGCTACCAATACCATTTTTGATATGAACGGCTACTCCCCCAAGGAGATTTTGGGTAAACAACCAAAAATGTTTCAAGGGGAGGCTACTTGTAAAACTACGGTCGCGGAAATTTCTGCAGCCGTCAGAAACAAACGGCCTTTTGAAGCCGTTATCCTAAACTATAGAAAAGACGGTTCCACATACCGCTGTTGGATCAAAGGACAACCCATTACAAATACAAAAGGTGAGGTAGTGAACTTTATCGCGTTTGAAAAAGAAGTCGCTTAAAACGAGCACGTTTCTATCTCCGTAACGCGCAAGGTATTTACCATTCCTTTATCTTTTATGGGCATTGCCGCCAAACTGATAAGCATGTCCCCTACTTCCAAAAATCCTTTTTTACAGGCAATTTGGTTTACATCATCTATGGTTTCATCCGTAGACACATAACGGTCATAATAAAAAGCTTTTACGCCCCAAAGTAAGTTCAATTGGGAAAGTATCCGTTTATTGGAGGTAAAGACCAAAATATGTGCGCTAGGCCTCCAAGCCGAAATTTGAAAAGCCGTATACCCACTATTGGTCAACGTTGAAATAGCTTTTGCCTGTATTTCATTGGCCATTAGGGCCGCATGGTAACATACCGATTTGGTAATGTATCTTTTTGTTTTGATGTGCGGCGGGTTCTGCGGAACGGTTATTAAACTTGAGCCTTCAACACTTTTAAGGATACTTGTCATTTTTTCGATCACCTGTACCGGATAATTCCCTACCGAGGTCTCCCCGGAAAGCATTACCGCATCTGCCCCGTCCATAACCGAATTGGCCACATCGTTCACCTCTGCCCTTGTTGGGGTAAGGCTGGTAATCATGGTTTCCATCATCTGGGTGGCTATGATTACCGGAATTCGCGCTTTTTTAGCGGTCAATACCAGTTTTTTCTGGATCAATGGCACTTCATGTGCCGGAATTTCCACACCCAAATCGCCACGGGCTACCATAAGCCCATCGCAATACGCAACAATCTTCTCAATGTTTTCTACCGCTTCCGGTTTTTCGATTTTCGCTATAATCGGAATCTTGAATTCCGTATGTTCTTTGATCAGGTTCTGCAGGTCGATCAAATCTTGGCTGAATCTTACGAATGAAAGGGCGATCCAATCAACGTCTTGACCCACGGCAAAAATGGCATCCTTAATATCTTTTTCCGTCAATGCAGGAAGGGAAATATTGGTGTTGGGCAGGTTTACCCCCTTTTTTGACTTTAGGGGTCCGCCTTGTATTACTTTGGCCTTTACCTCATTGTCACCATTGGTTTCCACAACTTCAAAAATCAGTTTTCCATCGTCCAACAAAACACGCTCCCCGGGCTTTACATCCCTTGGAAAACTTTCATAGTTCATATAGACGCGTTCCGCACTTCCTTCAAAAGGTTCGCCCGTAACAAAAAGGATTTCATCACCGGGAGCTACAACAACTTCACCTCCCATGACCCCGACCCTTAATTTTGGGCCTTGCAAATCTGCCAATATCCCAACATGGATACCCATTTCTTCACTGAGCGCCCTAATCATTTCAATGCGTTCCTTTACGTCATCATAGCTGGCGTGCGAAAAATTGATTCGAAACACATCGACCCCGGCATTGATCATCTCCTTTAAAACGGCTTTCTTACTTGTAGCGGGTCCAAGTGTAGCTACAATTTTGGTTTTCTTCTTAGTAGGCATTATAAAAAAATTAGATTTTGTTTTGCTGTTAATTCTTCTGCATCAATTTTATAAGCGGTTATTACCATAGGGATAGCATTACAGGCCGTGACCGTATGTTCCAATAACTTTTCTTGCTCTTGTTCCGCCTCTATTTTTAAGAAATAATCCACTTCTTTGCGTTCTTCCATAAAATAGTGGCTGCGTATGGCTACGTTATCTGCGAAAAGGCCTTCATCTGCTTTTGCCTCCTCTTTCTTGACAAGGTTTTGAACCAACGTCCAATGGCAATCACTTATGGAGTCTTCCCACTCAAAGATGGGAAAGCAGATGCTTTCATCCTTCAAATCTTCCCTTCTTCTTTTCAGTTTTAGATGGGCAGCCTTGTTAACATGATAAGCCATAGCATAATCACTTAAATTACAGTGTAATGCAATTAGCTTAAAGCTATCTTCATCCCAATCTGTAGATATCCTATGCGTTGTAACCATTAAATAAATGCGAATTGTAAATATAGCTTTAATCCCTAAACCAGCCTAGTGTATTATAGTGAATAGGGTGCGTAGGTCCTACGCAAACGTTTGAGTTTGCTATTTCTTAACAGCTCATTCATCTTCCATTTTATGTTGCAGTGCAAAATAGGCTCTTTTTGAAGCTTTTTCCTCGGCCTTTTTCTTGGAGGTTGCCCTTGCCTTGGCAAGAATCTTTTTATCAATGGTAAGTTTAACGGCAAAGTGCTTTAAGGTGTCGTTGCCCGTATCTTCATAAATCTCGTAATGAAAGGGTTTTTTCTGTTTCTGGCACCATTCTATAACCAGGCTTTTGTAGCTTATGACCTTCCCTTCCAATTGTTCTATGTCCACATAGGGTTCAATGACCCTTGTCTGTATGAATTTTTCGCAAAAAACATATCCCCTATCCAAATATATGGCACCTACCAAGGCTTCAAAAACGTTCCCATGGATGTTCTCCCCAAAGTGGGATTTTGGAATCCTACTTTCCACGTAATGCAATAGGTTTAGGTCCTTACCTAATTGGTTCAAATGTTTACGGCTTACTATTTTGGAGCGCATTTTGGTCAAGTAGCCCTCATCACCTTCGGGCACTTCTTTATACAAATGCTTTGAAATTATGGTCCCCAGCATGGCATCACCCAAAAACTCCAACCGTTCATAGTTCATGGGGTTGCCTTCTTTATCGCGCTTATTGAGGGAGCGGTGTAAAAATGCCTTTTTGTAAACGGATAGATGCTTTGGCTTAAAACCAAGGATTCCCTTGATACCCAAAAAAAAATCCCCATCCGATTTCGAATGGGAACTAAATATTTTGGGTGAAAATTTCATCTAAAGGATTAATCTATTTTTTTGAATAATACACAGGCATTATGTCCGCCAAATCCAAAGGTATTGCTCATGGCTACATTTACTTCGCGTTCCTGCGCCTTGTTCAAGGTTAGGTTTAAAGAAGGGTCGATGTTCTCGTCAACAACACTATGGTTAATGGTTGGCGGCACCAAACTATGTTGCATTGCCAAAATGGATGCGATGGCCTCTATGGCCCCGGCAGCCCCCAATAAATGGCCGGTCATGGATTTTGTAGAATTAATATTGATGTTGGTCGCGTGCTCACCAAACACTTTGGAAATGGCTTTTAGCTCCGCCACATCGCCCAAGGGCGTCGATGTTCCGTGTGTGTTGATGGCATCCACGTCCGATGCTTTCAACCCTGCATTTTCCAAGCAGTTCTCCATAACCTTTACTACGCCAATACCATCTGGATGTGGTGCGGTCATATGATACGCATCACTGGAAAGACCGCCACCTACAACTTCGGCATAGATTTTAGCGCCTCTTGCCTTTGCATGTTCATATTCTTCCAAAATTAAGGCTCCCGCCCCTTCACCAAGTACAAATCCGTCCCGGGTAGCATCAAAAGGCCTTGAAGCCGTTTCCGGGCTTTCATTTCTTGTGGATAAGGCATGCATCGCATTAAACCCGCCCATACCGGCTATGGTAACGGCAGCTTCACTACCGCCGGTCACTACAATGTTGCAATGGCCCAAACGGATATAGTTCAACGCATTTATCATGGCATTTGCAGAAGATGCACATGCACTTACCGTAGTATAATTAGGTCCCATGAACCCATATTTAATGGATATGTTGCCCGGTGCTATATCTGCAATCATTTTTGGGATAAAAAAAGGATTGAACCTTGGCGTGCCATCGCCAGCCGCAAAATTCAATACTTCCGTTTGAAAGGTTTCCAAACCTCCGATACCCGCGCCCCAAACAACGCCTACCTTAAACTTGTCCACTTTATCCAAATCCAATCCGGAATCTAAAATGGCCTCATCTGAGGAAACCAAGGCGTACTGGGCAAAACGATCTAGCTTTCTGGCTTCTTTTCTATCAAAAAAATTTAGGGGGTCAAAATCTTTAAGTTCGCAAGCAAATTTGGTCTTGAACTTCTCTGTATCGTAATATGTAATAGGGGCAGAACCACTTTTTCCGTTCTTTAGTCCGTCCCAATAGGTTTTTATATTGTTGCCTATGGGTGTTAGAGCACCCAAACCGGTAACTACAACTCTTTTTAATTGCATAGAACTAATTTTTAAACCTATTTACTAATTGAAATTAAAAAAAATATCCATGCGGAAGGATTACCGCATGGATAATTACTAATCTTTAGTAAGATATCATAAAATTACTTTGCTTCTTCTATATAGCTTATTGCTTGACCTACAGTAGCAATGTTCTCAGCTTGATCATCTGGAATTTGAATATCAAATTCTTTCTCAAACTCCATGATAAGTTCTACAGTGTCCAATGAATCTGCACCCAAATCGTTGGTAAAACTTGCTTCAGAAACAACTTCATTTTCATCTACGCCTAATTTATCAACGATGATAGCTTTAACTCTTGATGCAATGTCTGACATAATAATATCGGTTTTAAAATTTAATCGGGGCAAAAATATAAAACTTTGGATTAAATCCACTATTTGTCGATAAAATGTGCTGTAAATTACCGTTTTAAACCTCTTCCCCTTAAATTAGCCCCCCAAGAAAATCCTTAAAGCAGTTTAAAACCACCTGTGAAAAAAATTGTGCTCTTTGCTTCGGGTTCCGGTTCAAACGCGGAACGCATCATAAATTACTTCAAAGAAGACCCTACTGTTGCGGTTAGTTGTGTACTTACCAATAAAAAGGAGGCTAAGGTCTTGGAACGGTGTAAACGGCTTAAGGTTCCCGCCATCTACTTTAATAGGGAGGCCTTTTATACTTCGGATACCATTATCAATTTTCTAAAAGCCCAGGACACGGACCTCATTGTACTTGCAGGGTTCCTTTGGAAAATACCGGCGACGCTTATAGCGGCCTTCCCAAACAAGATCATCAATATCCATCCTTCCTTATTGCCAAAATACGGGGGTAAAGGCATGTATGGGAGCCATGTGCACCAAGCGGTAAAGGATAACGGGGAGACCGAGACCGGCATTACCATACACTATGTTAATGAAAATTATGACGAGGGGGGCGTTATCCATCAGGCAAAAACACAGTTGGAACCAACCGACGGTCCTTTGGAAATTGCGGAAAAGGTCCACCAACTGGAATATGGGCATTTCCCAAATGTAATCGCATCATTATTAAAAGACCATGGCTAAAAAACCTAAGTTTTATGTAGTCTGGCAGGGAAAACATCCTGGAATTTTTGAATCTTGGGACGATTGCAAGGCACAAATACAAGGGGTAAAAGGGGCGCAATACATGTCCTTTTCCACCTTTGCCGAGGCAAAAAAGGCCTTTAACAGTAACTATATTGAATATAAGGGGAAGAAAAAAGGGAAGTCGGAACTGAGTCCTGAGGAACTTCTTAAAATCGGCGAACCCAACATGCACAGCATTGCAGTAGATGCAGCATCAAGCGGCAATCCCGGGGTCATGGAATACCAAGGCGTAGATACCAAAACCAAAAAAAACCTTTTTAAACAAGGTCCGTTTGAGCAAGGAACCAACAATATCGGTGAATTCTTGGCACTGGTGCACGGACTTGCTTTCTTAAAACAGCAAAAAAGCGATCGCATTATATATTCCGATTCAAGGATAGCGATAGGTTGGGTCAGAAAAAAGACCTGCAAAACCAATCTTAAACCCAACCAAAAAAACAAACCGGTCTTTGAATTGATTACACGTGCCGAAGCTTGGCTAAAGAAAAACAGCTATACCACCCCAATAGTAAAATGGGAAACCAAGGCGTGGGGGGAAATTCCGGCTGATTTTGGAAGAAAATAAGCGCTTCGCTAGTTGGGGCAGCAGACCTATACCCATGGGGAAGTCACTTGGTAACTTACCCAACGAATATCCGCTTTAATTTCAATTGTGGGGCAAAACCTATACTGTGGCCGTTCGTTTTAATTCGATCATAAGGGTATGGGAAGCTTGTAGAATTAGAGGTATATTTGCAGCAAAATTCTACACTTAATGGCTAAACTTTTAATTGTGGGAACATTGGCCTTTGATGCTATAGAGTCCCCTTTTGGAAAAACAGATAAAATATTGGGTGGCGCTGCTACCTTTATTGGCTTGGCGGCCTCCCAGTTTAAAGTGGACCCAGCCATAGTCTCCGTAGTAGGTGATGATTTTCCGCAGGAATACTTGGATTTACTTACCGATAAAGACATTAACCTAGATGGTGTTGAAGTGGTCAAAGGGGGGAAAACCTTCTTTTGGAGCGGCAGGTACCATAATGACATGAATACCCGAGATACCTTGGTTACGGAGCTAAATACCTTGGCTGACTTTAATCCGGTAGTGCCTAATAGTTATAAGGATGCCGATGTGGTCATGCTTGGTAATTTACATCCCGGCGTTCAGCTGAGTGTAATACAACAAATGGAACAGCGACCAAAGCTCATAGTTTTGGATACCATGAATTTTTGGATGGACAATACCTTGGATGAACTTATGGAAGTCATTGCCCAGATTGATGTGCTTACCATAAATGATGAGGAGGCCCGGCAATTGACAGGAGAATATTCCTTGGTAAAAGCGGCGGAAAAAATATATGGAATGGGACCCAAATATGTAGTCATCAAAAAAGGGGAGCACGGTGCCTTGCTATTTAACGAAAAACAGATATTTTTTGCCCCTGCACTTCCGTTGGAAGAGGTTTTTGATCCTACCGGGGCCGGTGATACCTTTGCCGGTGGTTTTGCCGGGTATTTGGCAGGTTCAGGGAATATTTCCTTTGAGAATATGAAAAATGCAGTAATCCAAGGCTCCAACCTCGCTTCCTTTTGCGTAGAACGATTTGGAACGGAGCGGATGCAAGCACTAAAAAAAGAAGAAGTAGATGAAAGGCTGTTTCAATTTAAGGCCTTGACACAGTTTAATATCGAATTACAATAACCCGTGCCCTGAAAATTCAGGGCATTTTTATTTGCTTAAAATGAGTGATGCTATAAAGCACGAATGCGGTATTTCATTAATTAGGTTACTAAAACCCCTTGAGTATTACAAAGAAAAGTACGGTACTGCTTTTTACGGTGTAAACAAAATGTACCTAATGATGGAAAAGCAACACAACCGCGGACAGGATGGCGCGGGTTTTGCAAGCATTAAATTGGATATGAGCCCAGGAGAGCGGTACATGAGCAGGGTGCGGTCTTGCCAACAGCAACCCATCCAGGACATCTTTAAGCAAATCAACGAACGTATAAACGCTACCCTTGCGGATACGCCCCAGTTATGGGACGATGTAGCCAAACAGAAAAAAGAGATTCCTTATATAGGAGAGCTTTTATTAGGCCATGTGCGCTATGGCACCTTTGGCAAGAACAGTATAGAAAGTGTGCACCCTTTTCTACGCCAGAACAATTGGATGCACCGTAATCTAATTGTTGCGGGTAATTTTAATATGACCAATGTTGATGAGCTGTTCGGCAACCTTATTGAGCTTGGCCAACATCCTAAGGAAATGGCGGATACCATTACCGTAATGGAAAAAATAGGGCACTTTCTGGATGATGCCGTTGCAAAAATCTACAAACAAATAAAAAAAGAAGGTTTCTCTAAAAGGCAAGCTTCGCCCCTTATCGCGGAACGCTTGAATGTAGCCAAGGTTTTGCGAAAAGCGGCTAAAAACTGGGATGGTGGGTATGCCATGGGTGGTCTTTTGGGACATGGTGATGCTTTTTTATTACGGGATCCCGCAGGTATTAGACCTGCGTATTATTATAAGGATGACGAAGTTGTTGTGGTAGCCTCTGAACGTCCCGTAATACAAACGGTCTTTAATGTTGGATACGACGACGTAAAAGAACTGGATCCCGGAAAGGCTATCATAATAAAGAAAAGCGGGAGTGTATCTTTTGATGAAATTCTGGCCCCAACGGAACGAAAAGCTTGTTCCTTTGAACGGATTTACTTTTCCAGGGGGAGTGATAAAGAAATCTACCAAGAACGTAAAGAACTCGGGAAATTGGTATTTCCGGAAATCCTAAAGGCCATTTCCGATAATTTAGCGGATACCGTCTTCTCTTATATTCCCAACACTGCAGAAACCTCTTTTCTTGGAATGATAAAAGAGGCCCAAAACTATTTGAACAAAAAGAAAGGGGAACAGATTCTGGCTTTAGGCCCAGAAATTACCAAAGAACAACTCCATAAAATATTGGAAGTACGACCCCGGATAGAGAAAGTAGCCATTAAAGACGCCAAACTTAGGACGTTTATCACACAAGACAGCAATAGGGACGATTTGGTGACCCATGTTTACGACATATCTTATGGGTCCGTTGGTCCGCAGGACAATCTGGTTATCATTGACGATAGTATTGTACGGGGCACCACGCTTAAAAAGAGTATTCTTCGGATGCTTGACCGGTTGCATCCTAAGAAGATTGTCGTCGTTTCCTCTGCACCACAAATACGCTACCCGGATTGTTATGGGATTGACATGGCAAAACTGGAAGATTTTGTGGCCTTTAAGGCCGCACAAGCATTGCACACGGAAATGGACACTACTCATATTATCGATGCTATTTACGCAAAGTGCGTAGCGCAGTCCAATTCCAAAGACACGGAAGTGGTGAATTACGTGAAAGACTTTTACGCACCTTTTACCCCCGATCAAATTTCAAAGAAAATTGCCCAGCTGCTAAGTCCTAAAGATATTGGCGCCGAGGTGGAGATCATATATCAGACCATTGAGAACTTGCACATTGCTTGTCCAAAGAATTTAGGAGATTGGTACTTTACGGGCAATTATCCCACTCCTGGTGGTAATCGGGTGGTGAATAGGGCATTCATCAATTTCTATGAAGGTAAAAATCAACGCGCCTATTGATTTTTACCTTCTGCCGTATGATATTTGCATTTCAACGATGAAAATGACCATTTGCCGTCTTTTTAGCTTTCAAGACATTACTAAGTTTAAATTTAAACTTGCCATAGCATAAGTAGGTTAAGTTCATGGTAAGATTTGGGGCAAAAAAGGTGGAGACTTCTCCACCTTTTTTATTTTACGGAATTCTTCAAATTGTCAAAATCAAATTGTAAGTTTTTTCTTCTTGTTTTATAAAGAATAACTTCAATTTAAACGCTTTAACCCAGTTAACAGGTTTTAATCTAAAAGCTTTTTATCACTTGAACGCTTGCCTTACTTTTGGAGGACCATAGCATAAGTAGGTTAAGTTCATGGTAAGATTTGGGGAAAGAAGGCGGACATTGTTCGCCTTCTTTATTTATACACATTCCCTGGTATTCCAAGCTTTCATTCTTCTATCACAAAAACCAAAT
>CALEYA010000117.1 GCA_937926215.1 uncultured Croceitalea sp.
ATAGTAAACCAGCGGCAGAACCATTTGCACTTGCTTGGTTTTGTAGGATACTACTATAAAACAAGGCATTATTTTGGGGCCTATTGATATGCAAACCTGCCTGTGGCGTATTGGTTCCCAACCCTAAACTGTTGGTTGCATTATCCCAAAAGAGATTGGCATTATTTTCCCCAACTAGATTACTTCCTTCAGAGAAGAGTAAGGAACCTGCCGTTTTATTGGTTCCCGCAACGTCCACCCAGTCTACACCGTTTCCTGCTCCTAAGGAAGAGAGCATTTGACCTACGGTTCCTTCTTCATTATTGCTGTCTAAAATATCACCATCTAATTCCAAATTTTGAGTTACGGAAACATTTTGGGAAAAAGTAGCATTTTGGGTTGCATCTATACTAATGGCGTTGATACCAGCTGTTGATAAACCAAGTTGGTCTTCATCAATGCGATAGATACCTGTATTCATGTCATCATTTGTATGGAATGCGTAATCTGGAAATGATTCGGAACCTCCTCCGGCAGCCATTCCATCCCTTGCTCGGATTTGACCATTTACATCCAATTGACTTTGTGGGTTGCCGGGCAATGCACCAATACCTATCATACCATTGGTAAAAAGCAAATTGTTGGTATTTATGTTATATGTTCTGTCCTCTCCTACTGTTTGGGTCAAATTGCTAGATGATAAATTAGAGGAGGCTAGTGGTGAAGCCCATTCAACATTGGTTCCGTTGGTTGTAAGAATATCTCCGTCTGAGCCAGGTGAGATTTTAACGGTGGTCACGTTTGCGTCCGCGATATCATCGGTCTGTACCTCCCCATCCTCAATTTTGGCTGTTGTCACGGCATCGTCGGCGAGTTCGAGGGCATTGCCCACCGTACCGTCCCCGTCGATGGTCGTCCCTGTCTGTGAGGCACCTGCTGGTGCGTTGGCCCATTCGACGTTGGTCCCGTTCGTTACCAGTACCTGTCCGTTCGCTCCCTGTTCTATTTTTGCCGGTGTTACGTTGTCGTCGGCGATGTCGTCCGTCTGTACCTCGCCGTCAAAGATCTTTGCCGTTGTCACGGCATCGATCGCTATTTTGGCAGTGGTAACGGCATTGTTGGCGATTTCGTCGTTTTCCACGGCTCCCGTGTTCAAGTCCAGCGCCCCGGTGTTACTGATTGTTGCATCTCCAGTAATAACACGTTCTACGGGAAGATTTGCAGCATCTCCTATAAGAAGATTCCCGTTGGTTAGTACATTTATCCCGGTACCATCGGTACGGTCATCAGCGATAATCCAGCCGTTTGCAGTATCGTCCCATTTGATAATCTGTCCATTTGCTGCACCATTTCGCCCTAAATCTTCTAACAATAAGGTCCCATTGGTAACTTGTCCTGTTCCAATACTACCTACTCGAAATCTATCGGTGTTAATACCGGTACCCAAAATTGTGGTACCATCGGCCAATTCTGTAGTGCCCGTTCCACCACTAGGTAAATCTATCCATTCCACATTGCCTGCAGTTGATGTACTTAATACCTGTGTGGTTGTAGGTGTTGGTGTTGCTGGAAAAATATCGTCGGTTTGAACGCTATTATCCGTAATCTGACCAGAGCCAATGGTTCCTACATTAAATGGGTCCATTACTGTCCCAGTACCTGTAATGGTGGTTCCATCCGCTACTTCCGTTGTCCCTGTGCCTCCACCAGTTGCATTTATCACATATGGGTTTCCTGCTGTTCCCGTTCCGGTAATGGTAACATTGGTTCCCTCATTGATGATGGTTTCGGAACCATCTGGGGCCACCCCGGCAGGTAAATCCACAGAACCACCATCCGTTAATGAAATTCTGTTTCCTGCGATACTTAATTGCTGGTCATCTGTACCTGCATTAGCTAGCAAAGGTTGCAAGTCCACGCCAGTGCCGCGGTCAATTTCAATCTCTGTACCGTTTAAGGATAAATTTTGTTCATCGGTATCGGCATCCCCTAAAATTGGGCTAAGGTCAACGCCGTTGCCTCCTTCAATCTCGATGCGGTTACCATTTAAAGAAAGATTTTGATCGTCACTTCCAGCGCCGGTAAGCGCTGGTCCCAAATCTACCTGTATGGGCGTTGCTCCACCTTCAGCTAAAAGAAGATTGGTTCCATTTAGCGTCACACTGCTCAAGCGCTCGTTATCACTATCCAAATCGCCATCATCCAAAAGGTGCTGACTAAGTTGGTCATTGACCGCGGTTATATCATTTCGTAGGGGTTCGTCGGTATAAAACGCCCCATTGTTATCCACTATGGAATTGTTGGGCTCTTGACTGATCAGTTCCACATCGGTAACAAAACCAGCATCATTGATGAAGTCGCTAAGGGTTACCAAATCAAAATCAATTTCAGCCTCGGCAACGGAGTTTTGTTGCAGTTCCTCCTGCCCAACGGATCCGGGTGCCAGGTTAGCGGCCGTAATGGTATTTTGTGCTAAATCTGCTCCCAAGACCGTGGAATCTACGATCTGTTCCCCAGTAATATTGTCAATGTCAAAGCCTTCCAAAGGAACACTTACGGTATCCCCCGCACTGTCCGTTAAAATCAGCTCAGAATCTACGAGGTCCAAACTTACATTGGTCGTATTGGTACTGGAACACAGGTTGACCCATGCCGTTCCTTCGTAATAGAACACACAACCCTCGTCCGTATTAAAGACCAAAGCCCCTTGCAAGGGCCTAATGTTGTTCATTTGTTGGGTCGTTACCCGGGTAATCACCAAGGCACCTGTAGTACTTTCCAGCTCTAGAATGGATGCCGGATTTATGTTTTGTGGATTGTCCCCGACCTTTACTTGGGCGGTTACTTGAAATAGACCAACTAGGCATATAGCTAAAATGCAGATATGTGTTCTCATAGCGTAGGGTATTTAGGGCAAATTACTTTACTAACAAAAATAATCTTCTCCGCATAGAATACTAATTTTAACGGTTAAAATACCAAGTAGCTAGGTGAACGGAACATATTTGATCCAAAGAGTGTAGAATTGGGCCTTGGCTTTAGGGACAACAATTAACAAAAGTTTACCGCGGCAATTTTTTTTTTACGGGATTGAATAATTTTCTTTATAAAATTGAATTCAGACCATTTTATGAAAACCAAACTCACTTTAGTAGTACTTTTTTCTTTTTTCTTTTGTTCCTATGCCCAAGATGATGGAAGACAGGTGCTTAGGGGTAAAGTGCTATACCGTGGCAGTAGTGTTGTTAATGAAAATGTAATCAATTCCAACGCGGAAACGGCAACCATTACCAATGATGAAGGGCAATTTTTAATACGTGCCAAAACAGGGGATCAATTGGTATTTACGGCCGTTAATTATCAATTGAAGGTGGTCACTATAACCGATGAAATTTTAGCCAATAAACGCCTTGTGGTGGAAGTCAACGAGAAGGTTACGGAACTGGATGAAGTGATCGTTACCCCAGAAAACCAGAAGAAATTCTTGGAGGTTAAAAATGAGGATTTTAAGGAATTTGAGTACGAAATTGACCGTTCTACGGAAGTGGATAATGTGGCCTTGTTGACCCAAAATGAACGCATAGAAGGCCAGCTTAATTTTGTAAACATATTTAAGGCCATTTTTAAAGCGAAAAATAAGGAGGGAGAGGAGCGTGCCCCATTAAAAATTAGTGAGGTAATGCGCCAAGTTTATGATGACGAGTTTTTTGTAATCGACTTAAAACTGCCGCAAGATAAAATTGATGCCTTTCTGCTGTATTGCGATGACAAAATGGAATCCCGGAACTTATTGAAAAAGGAAAATGAGTTTGAACTCATCGATTTTTTAGTGACCCATAGCAAAACTTTTTTGACGCAGCTCAATGCGGAATAACCTTATTTTTTTACTGCTTTGCAGCACCTTTATTGTTGGTGCACAGACCAAGACTTTTAAAGGTAAAGTGTATGCGGATAATGCGGATGTTACCGGGGTTGTGATACAGAATACAACAACGGAACGTGCCACCATTACCGATTTGGACGGTAATTTCTCCATTCAAGTGCGATTGAACGATACCTTGGTTTTTTCTGCAGTACAGTTTAAGCGAAAACTCCTCCCGGTGACCAAAGCATTGTGGGATTCCCCTTTTGTGGTGGTGCCTTTGGAAGAGTTTATAAACGAGCTCCAAGGGGTAACGGTAAACCCCTATAATCTTTCTGGACGATTGGATGCCGATATCACCGGTCTAAAATTGGAAAAAGATGTAAGCGCGGAGGCTTTGGAACTGCCCAATGCCAACGTTAAGATTATTACCCAAAACGAGAGAAAACTATATGAAGCGTCCACTGGTTCAGGATTAGTTCCTCTTAATCCAATTATAAATGCCATTACCGGTCGTACAAAAATGCTCAAAAACCGAGTTAAAGTAAATCGTGTCTACGCCCGTACGCAGCGGGTCCAACAGTTTTATGTGGATTCCATTTTTATGACGGACTTACGCTTACCCAAAGACAAAATACCGGATTTTATGTATTTCTGTGAGGTGGATGAACAATTTCAGCAAACGGTAGATACGCATGATAAGCTAAAGATTTGGGAGTTTTTGGTCCAGAAAAGTGCGATATACCGGCGAGAGAATGGGTTGGAGTAGGTAATTTTAGAGTTTAGTGTTGGGAATTATTACTATAGACGCAAGAAACAAGATGCGAGAGGTAGGAAGCAAGAAACAAGATTCAAGAAAATAAGTTGTTTTTTGTAACAGGTTTTTTTTCTTCCTTAACCCTTAACCCTTAACCCTTAACCCTTAACCCTTAACCCTTAACCCTTAACCCTTAACCCTTAACCCCTAACCCTTAACCCTTAACCCTTAACCCTTAACC
>CALEYA010000118.1 GCA_937926215.1 uncultured Croceitalea sp.
CAATAAGGTCGTTGGGGACATGGATATAGGGGTTGATGCCGTTCTTGATCAATTCCCCATCCCAAATAAAGCGGTAGAAATCTTGGGAAAGGTTAGGCTCGGCCATCAAAAAAACCAAACGGAAAAGAATTCCGGCTAGGAGTAAAAATTTAAAATTGAATTTTTCAAATTGGATAAGCTTAAACTGAAAGAAAAAGAGACCCACCAGCAATCCCATAAGCTTTGGGAAATCATCGCGCAGAAGATGGTATGCGAAAGTGTAATAGAACAGCAGGGATATCAAGGCAATAAGTAGGGGAAACTTGTGCAGCCTTAGATAGGTAAGTATTGTTTTTTGCACCATGGTTCCTATTTTATAAATGACGCAAATACGATTCTGGATTGTTTAAGAAAGACTTCATTACCGTAAAATGTTCGGTTTCCTGTAAAGATACTTCATCCATGCTGTCCTCGGTAACCTCATAAATGGTGGCATTTGGATAGGCCATGATCATTGGCGAATGGGTCGCAATAATGAATTGGGAATTATGTGTTTTTAGATGCTCTTTGATAAAATAAAGCAAGGATAGTTGTTTTGAGGGGGAAAGTGCCGCCTCTGGCTCATCTAAAATAAAAATGCCCCTATCGGTTATTTTTTCGTTCATTATTTTAAGGTAGGCCTCCCCATGTGAAAATGACTGCAAATCTTGGCCATAGTTTTTCCGTATAAAATAACGCTGCTCGTTGGCATTGTCCTTTAGTTGCTGAATGATATGATGTGGCACTTCGCCATCCAAATCCAATTGGTTGTGCAGTTGGGCATCCCTCCGCTCTGAACTGTTGATGAGGTTCCCAAAATCTTCCGCTCTAAAAAAGAAACCGGTAGCCCGGTGGATATACCATTCCAAATTGATATAAGGCAGTAATTTTTTTGAAGCTTCAAATCCGGACTTATGGTAAGAGACCCCGTCCATATGGGGTAGTTGTAAACTTAGGGCCAAGGTTTCCAATAAAGTCGATTTTCCGGTACCGTTATCACCAATGATGAAGGTTACGGGTGTCTTAAATTGAATATTCTTGGCGTGTTTTACCGCCGAAATATTGAAAGGGAAAGGATTGGTCCGTTCCGCAGCAATACCAAATGACGCCAAGTAAGACATGCTTACGCCTTTGCGGTAAGGGATTTAAAGAATACAAATCCAAAACCTAAGAACAACATCAAGTGGAACGGAAAAAGACCATAATCATTAAGTGGCACGGCACTGTACATTCCAAAAAGGAAATACAACATCAATGCAAACTCGATAATCATGTTTGGGGACATCTTGGTAGCCAAATAACGATTGCCCTTCCAACTGTCCGTAAGATTATTGATATTAAACTTAGGGGTTCGCACAAACTCGCTTCGTTTTCCTAAATGGCCTTCCATAACCGCAATGGAGTTATGCAGGGACAAGCCCAATGCCACGGAGAAAAAGGTAAAAAACAGTTTGATGTAGTCGATAAACTTATCAAAACCGCTCCCCTGAATGCTTTTGTAGGTGTACCAATAGCAAAAGAAAAGGATAATGGTACTTACGATAAAGAAACTGGTCACCTCAAAAACCCAACCTAAATGCCCATAGGTGTTTTTGATGTACAACATAGGTATGCTCAATAGAGCAACGATAAAAACGCAAAGGAACATGCTGCTGTTCAACAAGTGCATGACCCCGTGGAATTTGGTCTTAAAGTCAATATTCTTTGCTTTTACGACGCTGGCTACGGTTTTTCTAAAGTTTTCCGCACCGCCTTTGTTCCAACGAAATTGTTGTGAACGTGCTGCGCTCATAACTACCGGAAGCTCAGCAGGTGTTTCCACGTCTTCCAAGTATTTGAATTTCCAATCCTTAAGTTGGGCACGGTAGCTCAAATCCAAATCCTCGGTAAGGGTATCCCCCTCCCAGTTACCGGCGTCCAGGATACATTCTTTTCTCCAAATACCGGCGGTACCGTTGAAGTTTATAAAGTGTCCCTTGGAATTTCTGCCGACCTGTTCCAAGGTAAAATGGGCATCCAAGGCAAACGCCTGTATCCTTGTTAAGGAATTGAAATCCCTATTGATATGGCCCCATCGGGTCTGTACCACACCAATTTCACTATCTTTAAAGTAAGGCACGGTCTTTTTGAGCCAATCGCTTTCCGGTAGAAAATCTGCATCAAAAATGGCAACAAATTCCCCTTTTGCCGTTTCCAAACCTTCTTTTAAAGCACCGGCCTTAAAACCTTGTCTGTTGGTCCTTCTTATATGTTGGATATCCAGTCCGGTTTTTTGCAATGCTTTGATATGGGCGGCAGTCTCAATCACGGTATCGTCCGTAGAATCATCCAATACCTGAATCTCCAATTTACTACTGGGATATTCTATTTTGGCAATGTTTTCCAGTAAACGCTCCATCACATATTCCTCATTGTAGATAGGAAGCTGAATGGTGACGTGTGGAATCTCTTTTGGGTCTAATAGGTTGAATTTGGGGGCCTCATCATTTTGCCTCTTATTGCTCAAATAATTGACCAACAAATTCAGCTGGGCCAAGCTATAGCAGAAAATTAAAATTAATGCGAAACTGTAAACGGCAATGATGATATAAGCAATTGTTAGTCCCATAATTATTTAATGCTGTATTTGAATATCCAACCTAAAATTTTAATGCCCGCAAATATAGCACCTTTTACGGTACCTGATACTTTTGAGACACCAATTCTTTTCTTGTAACGCACTGGTACTTCGGTATATGCCAGTTTTTTACGTAAGGCTTTTAATTGCATTTCTACGGTCCACCCATATGTCTTGTCCTGCATCTGCAATTCTTTGAGCTTTTCGTATTTAATTGCCCTAAATGGTCCTAAATCCGTAAAATTTGCCCTAAACAGCAGTTTCATCAAAAAAGTGGCCAATTCATTGCCAAAAATTTGTGGAAATGTCATGGATCCGGCCTCCCGTAGTTCTTTTCTTCGTGCCCCAATGACCATATCCATATCGTTCTCTAGTATTGGCGCCACCACTTTATCCAGTTCCTCAGGATAATCGGAATAGTCTCCATCAATAAATACGATAATATCCGGCTGTTTGGATTGCGATGCCACATAATCCAATCCTTTTAAACAGGCATAGCCATAGCCTTTTCTGTTCTCCGTGAGTACCGTAGCACCCGCATCTTGGGCATTTTTTACCGTATCGTCCGAAGAATTATTGTTTACTACAATAACCTCCGATACGGTTTTGGGGAGGTCCTTGATGACCAAACCTATGGAGTCTGCCTCATTGTACGCCGGGATGATTACTTTAATAATGGCCATTACTTTAGGTCGGAGAGTTTGTTCTCTTTTTTAAAGCTGCTAAAGCTAAACCATTCTTTAATCTTTTCCCCGTTTTTATATTTTTCTGCAGAGGTAAGCTCTTCGTCCATATATTTTAGGCAATACCCGTTTTTGATACCGTCTTTTAATTGGCATTTGTGGTCTACCTTGCCGTTTTGGTCATAGAACAGCCACCATTTGGCTTTTTTGCCTGCTTCGTAATGGCCTTCACTTGAAAGTTTGCCGTTGTCAGAATAGAAATACCAGTACCCCACCTTTTTGTTCTTTTTATAATGCCCTTGCATCATTAGGTTCCCATTGGAGTAATAGAATTTCCAGAAATCTTCTTTGGAGTTTGTCAATTTCCAACCTTCGGCCTTTACTTTTCCGTTTTCATAATAGTCCCTATGGTACATTTTTACCGTTAGGGAAAGGAAAAATACAAAAGCAACGGCAAGCCTGATCATGCTTATTTCTGGTTCACAAGGTTCATTAAATCTACATCATTACCCAACAGTACCTGGTTGCTATCGATACGGCCTTCTAAGGGACCGTTTTCCAATTTAAGGACGCCACGCGGACAAACAGCGGAACAGATACCACAGCCTACACAACTGGAACGAACGATGTTTTCCCCTTTTTGGGCATAAGCCCTAACATCGATACCCATTTCGCAATAGGTGGAACAGTTACCACAAGAAATACATTGACCACCGTTGGTCGTAATTCTAAACTTGGAGAACAAACGTTGCTGGAAACCCATAATACCGGCCATTGGACAGCCAAAACGACACCAAGCACGGTTTCCAAAAATGGGATAGAACCCGGTTCCTATAACCCCCGAAAAAATACTGCCTATCAAAAAGGAGTAGTTTTTGCGCAAAGCACCGGATTTGAATAGGAAAACATTTCCTTCGCCGCTATAAAAATGGATAAGGATGAGGGAAATGATAATCACAAAATACCCGATGGCCCCATATTGGGCATCTTTTTTAAGTTGGTCCCTTTTGAATAACATGACCCAAGCGAAAACGGCGGTCAACAATGCCGCCACCCCAATTAAAAAGGTGCTTTTGGTCAACCAATATTTACTGGAATCATTGCCTAAATAGGAGTAGATGACCGCAGTAGTCATAAGGGTAACAAATACAATGACACTATGGATGATCCAACGCTCGACATTCCATGCTTTGACCGTTTTATCGCTCAATTGCCTAAAGGAATCCCCGGCAGTTTCTGCCAAGCCCCCACAACCACAAACCCAAGAGCAGTACCAACGTTTACCGTACTTATAGGTCAAAAATGGCGTGATGACAAAAATGGAGACAATCCCAAAAATAAGCATGGCAAAACCAATATCCCCGGAACTTAAAAACCCTTTTATTCTGTACCCCTCAAAGTTGTAATAATTTAACGGCCAAATATTCTTTAAATCGTAATAAGGCAGACTACCGCCATTCAAAACTGAGGTGCCGTTCAATCTGGCCATAAGCTCAGGAATAATAAAAGCGAAGGCCGTTTGAAAGAACATGACGCTCATGGTACGCAGTCTTTCGTACCTATTATGCCTGTATTTCCACATGAATTTAATACCAAAAGCCAAAATAGCGATGGTATACAAGGCACCATAAACAAACCACTGGCTAGCGGGATTGCCACTTAACGCCTTACTTAAAGGGTCAAAAAGGGCAATGACCCCTTTGTTGTCACCACCTTCTACCAATCCCAAATATTTTGGAAAAAAGTAGAGGATAAAATAAAAGGTAGTAATGGACAAACCGGCAATCCAGCCCCAAAAGCCAAGATTGGTGAGCGATTTGAACCAAACACCGTCATTTTTTATTCCGGCGGATTTGCCTTTGTATTGCTCGTAGGAAAACCATAAGATCCCTGCGGTAATCATACCTAAAGAAACGGTAAGCCACAAGCCTTTGTTTTGAAAGTTGACCCCAAAGCTTGCCAGTAACAAAACCGTTAATCCAAGCATCCCTGTGATGGAGGCTAACTTTTGGTTTAAGTTTATTTCCTTTGGCGGTTGCCCGGTTAGGGCCATGCTTTTATCGTATGTACTCATTGCTGATCGTATTCAATTAAGTTAGTTGAAATATGCGTTTTAGGCTTTTTTTCTTGGGTTTCAAAGATTTGCCCATTTCTTTGTTGTAGGCAGAAATAATGGCTTTTTCATGATGTTTGAAAAACTCTGGATCAAAATTGGCGTCGGCCAAATGTTCCATCACATAATCCGCCGAACGACCTTCGGTAAGCCATCTGTCAAAAATCTCATGGCGCATACGGATACCGAATGTATTGATGCCTAAAAACAGATTGCTGTCTTTGTGATAGGCCATGGTAATGCATAGTTTTTCCGTGGCATGTCTCCAGTGGAAATGTTGTTCCTCTTCTTTTTTTCCGCGCTCACTAAACACCCAACCGTAGGTTTGGTATTCAATATCCAAGAACTTAGCCGAGTTGAACCAATGTCCGGGTTTGTATTCCAGTTTATTGCCACAAATGGTTTGGGCAACGGTCTCTCCCATCATCCTGCCCGTGTACCAAACTGCTTCAATGGGCCTTCTGTTACCAATTGGTTCGTGCTGTTCGGCACAATCGCCAATCGCATAAACATCCTTAACATTGGTTTCTAAAAAGCGGTTTACCTTAATCCCACGGCCCAGTTCAATACCGGAATCCTGTAAGAAGCCTACGTTAGGGGTAACCCCTGCGGTCAAGCCAACCATATCGCAAGGAATTTCCTCACCTGTTTCTTGTATGATGATGGATTTTACCCTTCCGTGGGCGTCTGCCACGATTTCTTTAAGGTTGGTGCCCAATCGTAAATCAATATGGTGCTCCAGTATGTGTTCGTTAATCAATTGGGATTCCCCGTTAGGTAGGACCCCGTTCCAAAAACTATCTTCCCTAACCAAAAATGTTACTGGGATTTCCCTGCTGCGCAACATTTCTGCAAGCTCAATACCAATAAGTCCCCCACCGACGATTACGGCACGTTTGCATACCTCTTTATTGGGGGCATTGATTTCCAGCATGTCCAGATCTTGTTTGGAATACAGGCCTTGAACGCCATGTAAATCTTGTCCCGGCCAACCAAATTTATTGGGTTTTGAACCCGTGGCGATAATCAATTTATCATAATGAAGCGCCCTGGAGCCGTCCAACAACAACTGCTTGTTTTCGGTATCTACCTTATTGACATATCCGCGCACCAAATCAATCCGATTTTTTTCCCAAAACCAGTTCTCATAGGGTTGTATGTGTTCAAATTTCATATGGCCCATGTAGACATACATCAGGGCGGTCCTTGAAAAGAAATAATCTGTTTCTGCAGATACAATTACAATTCTCTTATCGGAAAGTTTACGAATATGCCGTGCAGCAGAAATGCCAGCAATGCCGTTACCGATGATAACGATGTTCTCCATTGGCGAATAAATTGGTTGTTGTTTTGTGTCGCATCTAAAGATATAAACTTAACGCGAACCTTTTATTTAGAAAGAATTTAAATACGAGGCATATAGATACCTTAAATAATAACAATCCAAGATTCCCTTCCTTCTGTGCCTAAATCCTAAATATTTCACAAATGTTAAATTTTGCTGTAGGTACTTTTTAACAGTTGCGACTTAAGCCAAGATTTTGATCAACTAATTACGCATATCATGAGAAATACAATAACAATAGCATTCTTTGTCTTAGGGACTTTATTTTCTTCCGTTAAAGCACAAGGCACAACCGAATTTTTCGCAAAAGCGGACACCTTCTTTTCAACATATGTAAAGGGAGGTCGTGTAGATTACCAAGCCATAAAAAGCAATCCGGCGTCTTTGAATACGCTTTTGGATTTGGCAAAAGGAATTACGGTTTCCAAATCGGATGCCAAAAACTATCAAGCTTTTTGGATCAATACGTACAACTTGTCCGTAATAAAGGGAATCGTAGAGAACTACCCTATTAAATCCCCGTTGGATAAGGCCGGCTTTTTTGATAAAACCACCTATAACGTGGGGGGAAAGAACATCACTTTAAATGACATTGAAAATAAATTGTTACGGGGCAACTTTCCAAAAGAAGCACGGTTCCATTTTGTATTGGTCTGCGCGGGTCTTGGATGTCCTCCAATTATAAGTAACGCGTATTTGCCCAATACCTTGGACGCCCAGCTAGAGCAACAAACGGTAAAGGCATTGAACAACCCCAACTTTATTAGGGTAAAAGGAAAAAAAGTCCAGCTTTCCCAGTTGTTCGAGTGGTACAAAGGTGATTTTACGCAAGGCGGAAAATCGCAAATTGATTACGTCAACCAATATCGCAAAGAAAAATTGGATGCCAATGCCAAGGTAGGATACTACGCATACGATTGGACATTAAACAAAACAAAATAATTTTTTAAATCTAAACACAAACAACAATGAAACACATAAAAACACAACTCGTATTGGCATTATTTGCCGCGGTGGTACTAACAGGATATTCCCAAGATACCGATGATGGCGGTAGTGTCATCCAAAACTTGACCCCGTCAAAATTGGTAGGGCCGGGACAATGGGACCTTAAATTGTTCAACAATCTATATACCCAAACACGAAGTACGTTTGAGAGTGAAGATGGGATTAGACAAAACTTTTTTACTTCCACTTTGGAAGCCTTTGTAGGCGTTTCCCCGTCAAGAAGAATCAATGTTGGTATTATAACCGAGTATAGGGCAAATGGGCGTGATTTTATTGTGGACCCAGCAAACCCAACGGTATTGGAACGTCGGAGCACTTCTGGTCTTACTTCCATTGCACCCTCCATTAAGTTTGTGCCATTTAAAAACGTAGGTAACTTTTCCATATTAAGTTCAATTTCCATTCCATTGGTAAGTGATGAGGTTGATCAGGACACCGGAGTTTTTCTGGATCAGAATGGTTTTACATGGCAAAACCGATTCTTTTATGATTACACGTTTCCAGGTAAGGAATGGCAAATTTTTGCTGAGGTCAATTCAGAATATAACTTTGGGGATAATGCGGATAGTTTTGCCAATAATAGTTTACGATTGACTCCGGGATTGTTCTTGAGTTATTTCCCCAGCTCAAAGTTTACAATATTGGCTTTGGCACAGCATAGCGAACTCCTAGACCTTGGAAACAACTTCAGTCAGAATTTTACCGCGCTAGGCGGCGGGGTCAAATACCAATTGACCAAAGAGCTGAACATAGAGGCACTCTATACCAATTTCGTTGGTGGTAGGGACACCGGTCTTGGCGAAACTTTTAACATAGGATTACGAGCGGTTTTGTAGCTCCCTTGTTGTAAAACATTTAAATTAGGTCCCAATCTATCGACTATGAAAAGATTGGGGCTTTTTTTATGCTGTCTATTGCAGCTTTCCTGCGGAAAAGGACAAGACAATTCCAAGATAAATGGGCTTAGCTTTGTAGGTTCCAGGGATAAAATAACCCAGAAAAATGTTGATCCCGTAAAAAAGGTAAATGCCAACTACACGGCCATTATGCCTTTTGGCTTTATGCGAAGCCTTAACGAACCCAAGGTTGTTTTTAATACGGAAAGGCAGTGGTTTGGCGAAACCCGGGCAGGTGCCAAACAATACATCCAATTGTTACAAAAAAACGGGATTAAGGTGATGCTAAAGCCGCAAATATGGATTTGGCATGGGGAGTTCACGGGACATATGCTTATGGATTCTGAAGCCAATTGGAAACAACTGGAAGAAACCTATTCGGATTTTATTATTACCTACGCTAAACTTGCCCAAGAAACTAAGGTGCCCTTGTATTGCATAGGTACGGAATTGGAAGGTTTTGTAAAAAATCGCCCTTCTTTTTGGCAGGAATTGATTGCCCAAGTGAGGAAAGTTTACAAGGGAAAAATCACCTATGCGGCAAATTGGGACGAATATCCAAGGGTGCCTTTTTGGGAAGATTTGGATTTCATCGGCGTAGACGCCTATTTTCCCTTATCGGAAGTACAAGATCCGTCCAAAGAACAAATGGTGCAAGGATGGCAAAAATGGAAGTCAAAGCTTAAAACCATATCCGAAGAAAAGAAGAGGCCCGTGCTGTTTACGGAGTTCGGCTATCGCAGTATGGACTACACGGCCAAGAAACCGTGGCTGGTGGACCGCAACCAAATGGATGTAAATCTAGAGGCCCAAGCAGATGCCATCCAAGTTACTTTTGAGCAGTTTTGGGACGAAGAGTGGTTTGCAGGAGGGTTTATCTGGAAATGGTTTATTCATCATGACCGTTCCGGAGGTGCCGGCGATAATCGGTTTACACCACAGAACAAACCCGCGGAAACTGTAATCAAAAACTTTTTTGGCGACCAATTAGGTAAAAACTAAGTATTGCTATGTGCAGAAATTACGTGGTGCTCTGCTTTGCCTTTCTTTTTATTGCCTGTTCCTCCGACATTGATCGGTTGAACCCGGTATTGGAGGAATCGCAATTTACGCTTGCTACCGCAATAGCCGATAGGGAAGTAGTCTTGGACAACGTTATTGCTTGTGCCGCCAGTAATGAAGACCCTGCCGTGGTAAGCGTTTTTTTATACCCAAGGGAAGGCGCAACGAATATTAGTTTCTATCAAGCCGATGCAAGTGTGGATAAGAATGATTTTACGAATTATACAAGGGGCAATGCGGAATTGCTGGATGTGTTCAATGGTTTTTTGTTGAAGTATGAAATTTCCCCGGAACAGGAACAATGGGTTATCGTAAGTTTTGAACAAGAAGGGCAGCTGCATTTGTCCAACCCCATACGTTTAAAACAGCTGACGAAGCCAACGGAATACTTGGATCAAAATGTACAAGTGGATACCAGCAGTATGATGCCGATCTTTAGCTGGGAGGACGGTACTTTTGATGATTCCATCATCTATTTCCATGTGGTCTCCGATACCGCTAACAATCTGTTCTCCGGCACTTATACGTTTGATAGGACTTTTCAATATTACAATTTGGACAATGTGGTGCTCAACATCACGGAAGTAGTTCCGCCACCGGAGTTACAGGACAATACGGACTATAACTTTACCTTACTTGCCGTTAGCGAGGACAACTGGGTCAATCTATTTGCAGAGCGGCCTTTTACCATAGAAGTCAGATGATTTTGGCAGTAAATTAAGAGCGTTGATATGGCAAGTGTAGGCCGTATTAGGCTATATTTGAGGAAAAAAGTGAGGGCTATACCTAGAAATCTATTGTTACTGGTAGGATTGTTGCTCTCCTGTGCCGTTTACTCCCAAAAAATCGTTTCCAAAGTTGTCGTGGAAGGCAATAAAAAAACTAAGGACGCTGCACTTTTAAAATTGATACGGGTGAAACCTGGTATGGCCGTGGACTCCGTTAGAATGGAAGAAGATGTGTCCCGTTTAAAAAGACTGCCCTCCGTTGCACACGCCTTTTTTGAAGTACGGGACACCAATGTCAAGGATTCTTATGAAATAAAATATGGGGTAGAAGAAAACTTCACCATCATTCCATTTGCCAATATTTTTACAAGCAATGACGACGAGTTTGCGTTTAGGGTAGGACTGCAAGAGTTTAATTTTTTGGGTAGGAACATGACCTTGGGGGCTTTTTATCAGTATGACGTTTTTAGCTCTTTTGGCGCCAATCTCAGAGCACCGTTCCTTTTTTCGGAAACCTTTGGGCTGTCCATTGCTTACCAAAACCTTACCACTCAAGAGCCGGTTTTTTTGGACAACGGTACCGCGGAGTATAGGTACAACAACGAGTCCATTGAAGTGTTGGGGCTGATCAACTTAGGGAGTAGGCACCAAATAGAAGCAGGATTGAATTTCTTTACGGAGGATTATGATTTCCTTTTTGGCGCAACAGACGCTAGTGTGCCCCAAGAATTGGTCGTGGATAAGGCACTGTTTAAACTTATTTATAATTATGACGGTGTTACGTATTACTATCATTATCTAGAGGGTTTTAAAAGCGTCCTTAATATGCAGTACGTTACCAGCAACGACCCTGCACTTCCTGAATTTTGGATTGGCTTTGATGATTTTTCGTATTACCATAGGGTAGGTGCAAGGGGCAATTGGGCATCCCGCTTGCGATTGGGTCTTGCCAGTAATATAGATACGCCCTTTGCGCCCTTTGCCGTAGATAATAACCTGAATATACGGGGCGTTGGGAACACCATTGATCGCGGTACCGCAGCTATTGTGCTAAATACGGAATACCGTCATACGTTGATGGACAAAGACTGGTTCGTGCTACAAAGCAACGTCTTTGTAGACGGGGGGACTTGGCGTAATCCAGGAGGCGATTTTGGCGATTTTGGCCAATCCCAAAATTTAAGGGTATATCCCGGAGTAGGTATTCGGTTTATACATAAGAGGATATTCAACGCCATTTTTAGAATTGATTATGGTATAGGTATTACGGAAGACGCCACCCGCGGTGTCGTGTTTGGAATAGGGCAATACTTTTAAGGGATACTCAAGACCTCCACATAAAGCAACCCTCAAATACTTTTTAACGATTTTTTTTGCATTTCATCGATTAATGTGCATATTTGCAGGGTGTCCCACATGAAACCTTATGAATATGAAACAGTTTTTTAGTGTTTTTTGGATGCTTCTTCCCGTTTTGCTCTTTGGACAAACAAATTATATTACCGTAGTTGCCCAGCAAGGTGATGGTATTTTTTCAATGCTACGCAAAGAAGGCTTAAACCCCGTAAAATACTACGCGGAGTTTGTGGAGCTCAATAAAGAAAACCTAAGAAACGGAAGTGAGTTGCATCTTGGAAGGGAATACAAGATTCCGTTAGGTCCGGATTCTTTAAAAAGAACGGGCATCCAAGTACAGACCGATCCAAAACAGGAAAATTCCATCTTTAATGAAGAGCTTGCCCATATCGATCATAAAAGCGACAAGCTTAAAGATGCCGTTATTTATCTTATTTCCGGGAACGACCTCATGGATGAAACCCCATCCAATAATAGGGTTACAGAAGAAATCAATAAAAGACTTGCCCAAGAACTGATCGTCCACGGTGCACAGGTCTATGTCATAGAAAGCAAAGTAAAAGCACAATCCATTAAATCTGGAAATTTGGAAGGTGAAACTACGGAAGGTGCACTGGCCAATCTTGATCAAATGCAAGAGTATTTGGAAACCATCAATAAAAAATACCTTAAGAATTCAGGGAAGTATCAAAGGCTTTTGATTACTAGGGTAAAAGGGGAAATCTCCAATAATTATTGCGATGTATCCATCTACCATCATGATAACAGCGAAGACGGTAAGCGAATAGCCAACAATATCCAGAATTTATTCCAACAGAAAAGTGTTACCCGTAAAAGGGTAAAAAAATACAAGGAGATATTTACGGATAAGAACAACCTCTATTTGGCCAAGAATTCGCTTCCGGCCATTACCTTGATCGAGTTGGAGACTACCACAAAAAAGAACGCTACGGATGACAATACCTTGGTTGTCAAATCAAATAAGGCTTTGTTTACAGATTTAATCGCTAATGGCGTACTAAATGATTATGCTGAACTAAATTTGCAGGACTAGTTCTAGGTCCGGTGAAGTACATTTTTTTTAAAACTTTATTTTTTTTGGTGATGTTGGCCGCGCTACCGGCTGTTGGGCAAGATTCCCTAAGAACGGTACCCGCAGTGGCTGGGGACGGCATCTATTCCCTCTTACGAAATAATGGGTATAGCCCAAGCAGGCACTACAATGCTTTCATTAAGGAGAACAAGGACCTTTTAACGGATGGCGAGTTGTTGAAAGTAGGGGTTGTCTACAAATTGCCGGATACGACCATGGCCACCAAAGCCAAAGTATATGGGACTTTTGATACCGCCATTTTTGGCGAAGACTTTGCAAGCATAGACTCCTTAAGCACCACCTTAAAAGGAAGTGTATACTATTTGGTTTCCGGCCATGGCGGGCCAGACCCCGGGGCGACCGAGACCTATAAGGGAAAACTGATTGCCGAGGATGAATACGCCTATGATATTACCTTACGTTTGGCACGGGAACTACTGTCCCATGGAGCGGAAGTTTACCTGATCATACAAGATAAGAACGATGGTATCCGCGATGCAAAAGTGCTGGATTTGGATAGCGATGAGGTTGCCTATCCTAATAAAACAATTCCTTTAGGACACTTAGCCCGATTGAAACAACGTACAAAGGCCATCAATACCTTGTATAAAAAGCATTTGGGAAAATACCAGCGGCTGATCGTGACCCATGTAGACAGTAGAAGCGAGGGTACCAATATTGACGTATTTTTCTATTACCATGAAAAAAGTAAGAGCGGAAAACGATTGGCGGAAAGCATACGGAACACTTTTACCAAAAAATATGCGCGTTTTCAACCAAATAGGGGATACCAAGGAACTTTTGGGCCAAGGAATCTCTACCTAATACGGAAAACACTTCCACCTATGGCCTATATAGAGGTGGGGAATATTAAGAATAAAAAAGACCAACGTAGAATTCTTGATCCAGACAACAGACAGGCGCTAGCCAAATGGATATCAGAAGGGATCCTATTGGATTTTGAAAAGCGAAACCGGACCAACACTCCCTAGATTAGACGGTTTTAAGTAAGCAGTTTTTTGGCGTAGTAGTCGTACAGCTCATCAGGTCCCGCACCTAGTCTATTTTTTAGGTGTATCATACCAAAATGAAATTGCACCCGTAACCAGCCCTTTTGTCGATACTTTCTGGCAGAGGTAACTACTTTTTGGGGCAATATGGTAAATTGGGTAGTCTTATAAAGCCTAATGATAAATTCGGAATCTTCGTAAATGCGATAGGTCTCATTAAACCCGCCATGCTGTCCAAAAAGCGCTTTGGTTATGAACAAAGACTGATCCCCGCCCCTGCATAGGGTATGGTTAATTCTGGATAACCAAGCAAAAAAACGGAGTATGGGATTCCTAGTATCAAAGGACATTCTAAAACATCCGGTTTCTGCACCTTGGTTATACGCATCCATAATCAGTGCATCGTAGTTTTTTGGGGGGAAGGTATCCGCATGCAAAAAATAAAGCAATTCCCCCGTAGCGTTCTTTGCCCCGGCATTCATTTGTCTGGCCCTGCCTCTTTTAGAGGAAACAACAATAACATCCGTTTCTTGGTGGAGTGCGTCAAGGGTACCATCCTGACTGCCTCCATCAACCACAACCACTTCTAGGTGGTGTTTGCCGGAACTATGCTCTTTGAGATAAGCAATAAGGTTCCCAATGATGTTGACTTCATTTAAAACGGGGATAATAATACTAATCTTGGGACGGTCCATTGCTATGATCAATGTGGGTATTGCATGCTATATAAGTAGCCAAAGCTGGCGGCTACTTACACTGGGTTATTTAAATTTCTTTGAGCAATTCTTTGAACAACTTGATCATTTTAGGTTCGGTACGCCCCGCGATGGCTATAATTTCTTGGATATCCACAGGTTGGAGGTTGTCTGGGTCACACTCATCCGTTAACACAGAAACGGCAACTACCGGAAGCCTGAGATGGTTGGCAACGATTACTTCTGGAACCGTACTCATGCCCACGGCATCGGCCCCCATTAATTTTAGCATGCGGTATTCTGCTTTTGTCTCCAACTGTGGCCCCACAACGGACACATAAACCCCTTTTTGGAGCGAGATGGATTCCCTAAGCGCAATTTTTTCAAGTTTTTGTCGCATGTCTATATCATAGGGCTCCATCATATCAACAAAACGGTCTCCAAATTCGGAAACGTTCTTAAACGCCAAAGGCGATCCCCCTTGCAAATTGATGTGGTCTTCGAGCAGCATAATATCCCCTTTGGCAAAATCCAAGTTAATGGCTCCCGCCGCGTTGGAAATAAAAAGCTTTTTGATCCCTAGTTGGTGCATAACACGTATGGGGTAGGTAACATCGGAAAAATCATAGCCTTCGTACAAATGAAAACGTCCTTGCATGACCACTACCTTTTTATCGCCAATGGTCCCAAAAATAAGCTTGCCGGTATGGAATTCTACCGTGGCCAAGGGAAAGTAGGGGATGTGATTGTAATGGGCCTCTATAGGGTCCGCTATCTCCGCTACGAGCTGTCCTAGTCCAGTACCTAATACGATACCGATTTCCGGCGCATCAAATCCTTTGTTCTTTAGGTGTGCAACAGATTCGTCTAACTGTTTTTGGGTCATTTGTTTATCGATTTTAAAAAAGGTTGAAAAGCGGCAATATCCTGGATATCCTCGTACAAGTCTACATCGTTTCTTTCGTCCATCAAGCTATACAATTGGTCCTTTAAGTTCGCTAAGGTGTCCTTTAATACATTGCCGGTCCCCCACGCTTTATCTTGAAAAAGTGTTTTGTTTACTGCTGTCATTCCCAATAAGTAATATCCGCCATCCTCGGCAGGTCCTACAACATATTCATGCGTGTTCAGGCTTTCAAAAGCCTGGGATAAATCTTCTTGGGCAATGTCGAACATATCACTACCAATAATACATATTTTTTTATAACCTTGTTTGAACCCTGCTTTAAAGGCATTGTGCATGCGTTCCCCCAAATCAATGCCCTGCTGTAGTTCTTTGCTAAAAAGGGTAGGGTCCCAAACGTCCTCCTCCCAAATTTCCTCGGAATAATACACTTTCTTGTCTACGGGAAGGTCTTTGGTTACTTTAACCGTATGGTCCAAAAGAAAATTATAAATGTCCAAAGCGGTTTTATCCCCTATGGTGGCGGCCAAACGGGTCTTACACTTTCCTAGTTCCGGATTTCTGGTAAAAATTAAAAGTAGGTTTTCTGAAGTCTTTTTCAAGTCATTCTGGTTTTATGCTGTAGATTTTCTGGGCGTTGGTCAATAATTTACCCCATTGCTTACTAAAGGCATGGACTTTTTCGGTGGAATTCCCAGAAGTATCAAAGACGGGCTCCCCATCGGCTTTCCATTGAAAAATACCGCCATACAGATTTTTGACATTGGCGTAACCGGCTTTTTTAAGTTTTTCGCCAATATCCTCTGACCGTACCCCTATGGAGCAATACACCACTATGGGGGTGGCCTTATCTAAAATTAGGTTTTCCACAGTGCCGATATCAAAACTTTCATACCCCACCCAATGCGCATTTTTAAGATGGCTTACGTTGAACTCCTCTTTTTTTCTAGTGTCCAAAAGAATGACGGAATCCGCAGCTATAAGTTCATTCACGGTCATGTAGGGAATAGCATTCGTATTGAACTTTTCTAAGGTGGCATCAATCGTTTTTTGGGAAAAAAGAGTGGCCGTCACCAAATAAAAGGCCAGCAAAATCTTTAAGCGCATAGACAAAGAATAAAAAGCTAAGATAATTTTTAAACAGCAGTATTGCTTATATTTCGGGTAGTAATTAACCGTACGGTATGAAAAAACTAGTCTTTATATGTGTGTCCTTATTGTTTGTTCATTGTAAGGAACAAGCTAAAACCGACCTGGCTACGGAAGGGAACCCCGTTGCTTTATATGACGAACCCTTTAGGCCTCAATTTCATTTTTCGCCACAGGCCAATTGGATGAACGATCCAAATGGATTGGTTTATCACGAAGGGTTGTATCACCTATTCTACCAGTATTATCCAGATGCCACCGTTTGGGGCCCGATGCACTGGGGGCATGCCGTTAGTACGGATTTGGTGCATTGGGAGCATAAACCTATAGCGCTTTTTCCAGATGAAAAAGGCTTTATTTTTTCCGGAAGTGCCGTAGTGGATAAAAACAACACCTCCGGTTTTGGAAAGGATGGCAAAGTGCCATTGGTGGCTATCTACACCTACTTTAGGATGGATATTGAAAAAACGGGCGGTAGGAATACCCAGACCCAAGGCATCGCCTATAGTTTGGACAATGGGGATACTTGGGTAAAATATGCGGATAATCCCATAATCGATAATACGACCTTAAAGGATTTTAGGGATCCCAAGGTGTTTTGGCATTCGGAAACGAAGCGATGGATCATGGCGTTGGTTGCCGGAGACCATGCGCAGTTCTATGCATCAAAAAACCTAAAGGACTGGCAATTGGTAAGCACTTTTGGAAAAGACCAAGGGGCTCACGGTGGGGTTTGGGAGTGCCCCGACCTTTTTAAATTAAAAGTAGCCGGCACGGACGAGGAAAAATGGGTGTTGCTTATAAGTATTGGTAGTGGAGGACCCAATGGCGGCAGTGGCACGCAATATTTTGTAGGCGATTTTGACGGCACCCGTTTTACCGCTGATCAAACCAACTACAAATGGTTGGATTGGGGGACCGATAATTATGCCGGGGTTACCTACAATGATAGTCCGGATGGCAAGCGTATTTTTATAGGTTGGATGAGCAACTGGCAATATGCGGTAACTACCCCTACTGAAAGGTGGAGAAGTGCCATGACGGTTCCCAGGGAATTAAGCTTGCATAAAAATGGGGATACCTATACACTAAGGAATTATCCGCTGCCCCAATTGGACAGTATTATTCAAAAGGATACGGCAACGAACCTGACCTTGGCACCAAACTCAGAAAAAAGCTTGTTTTTTGAAGAAGGATTGCAGCCATCGGAAATTAGGTTTAATACGGCGAATACAGATTTTAAGATGGAATTGAGTAATGAAAAGGGAGAACGTATCGGAATTATTTTTGACGGGACCTCCAATTTGGTCATCTTGGACAGGACCCATTCCGGATTGAAAGATTTTCAGCCGAATTTTGCCAATACGCTGCAGTATATGGTCTTGGACGATTTTGGACAAGAAGAGCAAGAAGTACGGGTGCTCTTGGACAATTCTTCGTTGGAGCTTTTTGTCAATGGTGGGCAAAACGTAATGACGGTGCAGCTGTTTCCAACAACAGCCTACACTACCCTTAAGTTTCAGAACAATAGCAAAACCAATTTGGAACTGAAAGGTTTCCAAAAAGGAAGCATTGCATCCATTTGGTAAAATTGGATTAGCTAAAAAAGAGTATTAAACTGTTGGCCAATAAGATAACGGAAACGGCTACCACTCCATACCAGAATATATAGCCTAATTTTTGATCCATAGTGTTCATCTAAGTTATGTTTGTCTCGGTTATTAGTTTAGACCCAAAAATATACAAAGGTCACTCACATGTTTTGGATATTTATACAATTGGTAGCAAAAAGCGTATAAATGGTAATACAATTTTCCAATAGCTTTTGCGGATTTGCTTCCAAGGGAAAAGAAAACCCGAATTTTTAGTTTTTTTATTGGTAAATCCTATTTTTGAAATTATATTTGCAGCCGCTTTCACTAGCAGGTACCTTAGCTCAGTTGGTAGAGCAACGGACTGAAAATCCGTGTGTCCCTGGTTCGATTCCTGGAGGTACCACATTAAGCGCAACGCCCGAAACGAGAGTTTCGGGTTTTTTTGTTTGAGGTTTTAAGGGAAAGTTTCTTTCCCGAAAAGCTGAAAAACAAAAGGAAACCAACGGTTCTGACCCTTTGGGCGTTGTATTTGCAGAAGCGGCCAACCAAAGGGAACAACGAAAGTTATCTCCTGGAGGTACCACCTTAAAACTCGCAATCTGCGGGTTTTAAGGTGGTACCTTCTAAAAAATATGGAAGCCTTTACAAGTAGCAGGGATACTAGGGCACTGGGTTGGGATGCTAAAAACCACCAAAAAAAGCTATAGGAAGCCGTATGGTATGTTAAGCGCTATTCACCTAAAGCACCACTATCATCGGGATTTGCATTTGTTTTTATGGTGTCCTGATCATGGAGCCCCTTTTTTAGCTCCCTTAAGAAAATTTCATGGTTTTGCTTAATTCCAATCTCGTACTGTTGAAAATCAAATTCTTGTTGATTACGTATAGATGCCCCATAGTCCGATCCCAAGAATAAGAAGAGGGAAAGGAAAATCATAGAGAAGGATAGTAGCAAGCTGTTATAATAGTTTTTTCCTTCTTTGCTGCTAACAAAGGCAAAAATAACAACACCGCCAAAAAAAGTCAATAGGGCAGACATGATGACCCCAACAACCGGACTTTTGCTAAGTCCTATCATAAGTCCGGTGGTGAGCCCCAAAATGGAAAACCCACAATTGGCAATAAGAAACGAACCTACCATTTTAATGTCCAATTTTTGGAACCTTCTTCTAAAGAGGTACACTAGTAAAATCAACAGCCCCCAGAAAAGAAGAAGGAAGAGATAGAGTTTATAGGTGTCGGAAAATCTTGAAAGGAACGAAAAATCGAACATACTAGTCTTTATTTTTTACAGTGGAAATATGTTTATGGGTATTGCTCTCTGTCCAAAAGTGTTCTGAACTATTGGTTAACCGCAATGTGTATGAATAATTTTGACCCACATAGAGCTCAAAAAATCCATTTTGTATATCGGAAGAACAATCCTTTTGAACCAATTTAAATTTATGATTGGGTGCACAGAAATAATAAGTGTCCCCCTTCCAGCGGCTATCCTTTGCATCTTCTGCATAGATATAATATTTGTCGTTAACTAGTCGATTGGTGTATACCGCTTTGGTTTGGGAAGGGGGTATTTTCCACCAACCTTGGGAATACCAAGTATTGACTTCATAATACCCAATTGCAACCCATACGTCAGAGCGTGTTTCGTTCTTTACATTTAATTGTGAAAAGGATTTCGAGCATACAAATAACAGTAGTATTACAAAATAGTGTTTCATGTCGGGTCACTTGGTTGAGTTCTATATAACAAGAGTTCGACATAATTTTTGTAACTATTTGATTTTTAGAATTTATGTAATTTGTCTGGTCGAGCGCAGTCGAGACCTCGTTGAAACGGACGTTTTTATAATTTCTCGACTACGCTCGAAGTGACATTAACCATTATTTATTAACCTTTAGGGGTCTAAATGGCTCTTTTTATATCGAACTAACGCTAAATATATAAAACTAACTTCAAAAGCAGGTCAAAAATCCATCACTGGGAATTGCTTTTAAAACACTCCTCATGTTTTGATCCGGATACTGGATATGACAGATTTAAAAACTTTAAGCTTTCTTCCCATACAGGAGTGATACTATCCTTCAACCCTAATTTTATCCAAAATAGATGGATCATCCGTTTGAAGCCATCCCATTTTTAGTTATTTTTCTGTTGCTTATGGTACGGGACATTATCAATATCAACGATTTTATAGTTTTGGTGGAGGAGGCCAATGCGGATACGGTGATCATAGATTCCTGCAAATTTGATGAGCCTTTGATTGCCGTTGCTTTTTATGGTTCTGGCAATGTCCATTTAAGCATGAACTATGGCCAACAAAAGGCTGCCTATGACAATACCAAGGGATTGGCAATTTCCTTCTATGCGGATGCTACCGTTGATTGTGTGCATACGGTTTCCCCAGATAAACCCTTGGAATGTATTCTTATTGCAACCTCACCAAAGAACCTGGAAAACCTGCCCAATGGGGAAGGGGAGCTTTTTACGGATTTTCTAAACCAATTGGTAAACCCCTCTGAAGCGTATGTAGAAGGCCCCCGTTTTTTTATGACCCCGGAGATGGAGCAGATAGTCGGCAATATTTTTAAGAACAAGTACGAAGGCAAAGCCAAAATGATGTTCTTTAGGAGTCAGATTACCGCTTTGTTGTCCCATTTTTTCTGGCAGTTATCAACTTTGGACTCCCAAGACATTAAAACACCGGAACGGGACAAGCTTTTTCAAGCCAAGGAAATCCTTTCCCAAAACTTGGACAAACCGCCTTCATTGGCCCAGCTTTCTAGACAAATAGGACTAAATACCTTTAAACTAAAAAAAGATTTTAAGGAACTCTTTGGCGTTCCCGTATTCAAATACCTTCAAAATGAACGCATGGCAACTGCACATCATTTAATACGAAGTAAAAAAGCTACCGTACAAGAAGCTGCCTGGCATGTTGGTTATGATAGCCTAAGTTCTTTTTCCAACGCCTTCAATAAAAAATTTGGCTTTCGCCCCAGTGAAATAAAGGCATAATACTTTTCGAACAAATTTTCCTCCTTTTTGAACAAGTGCCCAAGAAATGCCCGCTCTAGTTTTGTGCTGTAATCATAAAACGAGCAGTTATGAAAATTTTAAGAACATTGGTAGTAGGACTCCTGATCTGGTTTTTTGGGGTTCTTGCCTTTTCCATCTCCTTCTACCTTCCTATACTGGAAAATGTAGAACTACAGGCTAATCTGGTGCTTTTGGTTTTGGTGCCGCCAATAGTATGGCTGGGGTCCTGGTTATACTATAAAAAAGGTCTCCAGTACCATGGCTTGCTATCCGGTTTCGCCTTTTTTGCCATAGCAACGCTAATGGACATTTTGATAACGGTACCGGTCTTGATTATTCCTTATGGGGGCAGTTATTATCAATTTTTTACGGATATCATTTTTTGGGGTATCGGGTTGGAGTTCATCACCACCACCTTCTTTTACTGGAGTATCAATGTAAAAGTCAAGAGCAAGAGTTTATTTAATCAATCAAAAGAATCATGAATTATGGAAATCACAGCAAGCAATCTAACCCTTTTTGCGGCAATACTGTTAACTGGACTTACCGCAGGACTATGTTTTACGTGGGGAAACGCCGTTACCCCTGGTATTGGACAATTGGACAATCTGGGTTACCTACAAGCTTTTCAGAAAATGAATCGAAGTATTGAAAACCCTTTATTTTTTGCCGTGTTCTTTGGGTCTTTTGCATTGGGGATTGCAGCGGCTTTTATAAATAAAACCGTTTCCCCAGAACACTACCGATTGATTCTGGTAGCAATGGGCATTTATTTTGTTGGCGTGATCCTGATTACCGTATTGGGTAATGTGCCATTGAACCAAATGTTGGACAAGACGGATTTGGCTAAAAGCGGCGAAACGGAATTAGGGATGCTACGCAACCAATTTGAGAACCCTTGGAATCGGTATCACCTGATACGGGTAATCGCGGCCATGGTTTCATTTGCACTTTTGGTAATCGCAGGAATTAGTAAATAAGTATAAACACAGGTGCTGCGCGTAGTCGAAGCATAAAAAATCGAAAATCATGAAAAACAATGTATTAGTATTGGGAGGAACAGGAAAAACAGGGAGTCGTATTGTTGACCGCCTTGAAAAAATGGGTCACCATGTTCGTATTGGATCGAGGAGTCAAAACCCATCTTTTGATTGGGACAAACCCGCGGGATGGCCAGCGGTTTTGGAGGGAATGGAAAAAGTGTATATCACCTTTCAGCCAGATTTAGCCGTTCCCGGGGCAAAGGAAGCGATAAGCGCATTGGTCAAGATAGCCCAAGAAAAAGGCGTGCAAAAATTGGTATTGCTTTCTGGTAAAGGAGAGGTAGAGGCGCAACGTTGCGAGCAGATCGTATTGAACTCCGGTATTGCGGCTACCATACTTAGGGCGAGCTGGTTCAATCAGAACTTCAGTGAGAGTTACTTTTTAGAACCGATCCAGCAAGGGGTCGTAGCGCTTCCCAATGCCAACTCCAAAGCTCCTTATGTGGATGCTAACGATTTGGCGGATGCAGCCGTTGAGGTCTTACTCAACGAAGGTCATGAGGGTCAAATTTATGAACTAACAGGACCTCGTTTGCTTAGTTTTGAAGATATAGTGAAGGAAATTGCAATAGCTTCTAAAAGAAAATTACAATTCATACCGATTTCCCTACAGGAGTATGTTGGGGCAATGCAAGAGCAAGGGCTGCCAAGTGATGTAATTTGGTTGATTGAATACTTGTTCAGTGAGGTATTGGATAACAAGGAGAATCAGATCATTACCCATGACATTGAAAAATTATTGGGGAGAAAACCAATAGACTTTTCAGACTATGCAGCCAAAACGGCTAAAACAGGCATTTGGAACCAAACGGTCGTAGTTTGAGATTGAGCAACATAGAATAGGAATAGTGGGGCATCCGTTTTGGGTGCCCCTTTTCTTTATAGCATTGATAATGGTATCCCGTAAACAAGTGCTATTTTAGCGGTGATAGGAGGTTTTTAATATAGTAGAAATGAGTCTGGCGATTAACTTATGGAAAAGCGAATTACATTAATAAAATTTACTTATCCCTCGGAATTAATAGCAGTAAAAGGAATACTTCAATCTGAAGGGATAGAATTTTATGTAAGAGATGAACTTACTGCGCAAATACACAATTTTGTATCCGATGCTATTGGTGGAATACGTCTTGATGTAAAACAATCGGATTATGAAAGAGCCAAAAATCTTCTTAAAGAAAGCGGTTACTTGAATAATCAAACGGAAAAAGCGTCAAAATTTTGGATACTAGTTGATGGTTTGACCAGTAAGGTTCCGGTATTAAATAAACTTAGATTGGAATTAAGACTTATTGTAGGTTTTGGGGTATTGATTACAACATTTCTTTTTATCGTTTTTGGAATGATTTATCGGTCAAATAAAGTGCCTCCTCCTACAACAGCAGAGTATTTAACTAATGGTAGCTGGTGTTTGAGTTATATTGAGTTTCAAAAGAAAAAATTTGCCCCAAATACTATTTATGAAGGAGGAATACACTTTAAATCGAATGTTAGTTGTAACGAGAGGCTATATCTTGAAAAAAACAATTTCATACATATTCCCGGTTTTAATTCAAAAAGGATTGAAGGGGAATGGCTTCTTCATGACAACGTTGTCAAAATAGTTTCTAGCAGTTCTCACGGCCATATTTTTAATGGGGAATATGAAATTCAAAAAGGCCCTTTAGAGTTGACGCTTGTTTCAGAAACAACCAAAATTTATTGTTATAAATGAATAATGAGATGATGATAGAATGCCCGAGCTGCAATTCTAAAGAAGTTTCAAGACTGAGGTATTCTAAAAAAGCATTTGTTATCTCTGTATTTCTTTTAGGTTTTCCATTGCCGTTTATAAAGCGTCCATATTATTGTTATGATTGCAAGAAGGAGTTTAAAAGTTCTAAAAAAACAAGTAAGCCTTAGCAGAAAATGTGTTCAGTAGATGAAATTGAATATACTTAGTCTGCTAAATAATTATCAGCTTTACCTAATTAATTAGTAATAGTTCTATTGATAAGGTAAGTAGTCAAGAACCTAAAATGGACATCAGTTTAAGTTTTACAAAGGGCTTTCGCCTTATAATAATACTTAACAATTGATTTACAATTGACATTGGATGCTAAGCCGTTGGGATGTTTCATTAAACCCGAAATGGGTTATTCTAAGTTGTAAGGTGATTATAGGTTTAAAAGATTTATAAAATCTTATTTTAGACACTTAAACCTACCAAAAAGTTTTTAAGAATGAACTTGGTTGTTGATATTGGGAACTCCCGTATAAAATACGCGGTATTTGATCGTAAAAAACTTTTGGTGGACCAACAATCCAGGCAAGAGCAATTTACTACTGTCATAAAAGGGCTTTTTGAGGTGTACCCAAAAATCAATAACGCTATTATCGCCAGTGTAAAAAATTTACCAGAACAAACATTTAAGGTGCTTTCGCTTTTTTGTAAAGTACACGTGCTTTCCCATACGTCCAAAATACCGTACAAAAACAGCTATGCCTCACCACAGACTTTGGGTATTGATAGAATCGCATTGGCTACCGCCGCTTTTTATACATATCCGGCAACCAATGTATTGGTCATAGATATGGGGACCTGTATCACCTATGATATGGTCAACGACTATGGGGAGTATTTGGGCGGGGCCATTTCCCCAGGTGTGGATATGCGTTATAAGGCCATGCACAACCAAACCGATGGACTGCCGCAACTTAAATTAGCCCCTATTTTGGACACTATTGGGAATACTACGGAAAGCTGTATGCACAGTGGTGTTATCAACGGAATTTCCTTGGAGTTGGAAGGGGCGATAGCCCAATACCAGCAGCGGTTTAAACATTTAACAGTTATTTTAACAGGCGGCAACGCTCAATTTTTTGCCAAACGGTTAAAAAATTCCATATTTGCGAATTCTAAATTTCTATTAGAGGGGTTAAATTACCTGCTGGAATACAATAAAAACTAGATGGTCAAAAAATTTCTGATTGCATTAATTTGCCTAATTTCTTTGGGCATTAATGCTCAAAAAGGCACAATTTCTCCCTATTCCTTTTTTGGTATTGGTGATTTTAGATCCAATGGTACCGCGGAAAACCAAATGATGGGCGGTATCCAGATGCTTGCGGACAGTATCCATGTAAACCTTAGGAACCCAGCAGCTTATTCCAAATTAAAATTGACCACATATACCGCGGCTATTGCCCATACCGAGTTTAGGTTGGAGGATGCCACGGAACTTCAGCGGGTGTCCAACACTACTTTTGAGTACTTGGCCATTGGCTTACCCATTGCCAAAAATGCCGGTATAGGTTTTGGTTTGGTCCCATTTTCATCCGTAGGGTATAGATTGCTCACTGAGGCTCAAAACAGCGAAGGGGAAACTATAATAAATAACTTTGAAGGGGACGGCGGCTTAAACCGTGTTTTTTTATCGGTAGGTTATGAACCTATCAAAAACTTGAGTTTAGGGGCTTCGGTCAACTTTAATTTTGGGACCCTGACCTTCGATAGGATTCAAAGCGTTGAAAACGTTTTGTTCGGCACCAGGGATATTAGGGAATCCAGGGTCAATGGTTTTGACTTTAATTACGCCCTTAACTACACACCTACCATCAATAAAAAATATACGCTCCATTCCCATATTGGTGTAAATACGCAGGTCAATTTGGTATCCCAAAACAGCGAACGCATCAGTTCCTTCTCTTTGTCCAGCGGTGCGGAGATAGAAGCGGTAGACGTTGATCTGGGTGCGCAAAACTTGGCCAATACGGAATTGAAGGTCCCCACTGTAGCTACTTTTGGATTGGGCTTTGGCGAGAATAAAAAATGGTTTGTAGGTGCGGAATACAGCTTACAGGCCCTGAGTTCTTTTACCAATGATTTTATTGGTCAGGAAAACGTAAGCTACGATGATGCCAGTACTATAGCTTTTGGTACTTATTTTATACCGGATTATCGGGCTATTGGGGGGTACTTAAAACGAGTTACCTATCGTGCCGGACTTCGGTACGATCAGACTGGTTTGTTGGTCAATGGAAAGGAAATAAACAACTTTGGCATAACTTTTGGTTTTGGTTTACCGTTGGGCGCCAATTTTTCCAATGTCAACCTAGGTTTTGAACTGGGTAGAAGGGGAACAACGGATCAAGGCCTAATACGGGAAAGTTACCTGCTGGTGAATGTTGGTTTGTCATTAAACGACAAATGGTTTATTAAAAGAAAAATAAATTAAGAAACCATTTTTTAAAATATTCATAAATAACCATGACTGTGCAGGTCTTTTTAAACATAGTTTTATAAAAATTTGTACATTAACCGCTTTAAAATTAAGAAGATGAATAAGAAACTTTACTTAACGATGATAGGAGTTCTGGCAGCGATGGGTTTAAGTATGGCCCAAGCACAGAATCCAGAATGCATGACCAACCTTTCCATTTATGCGGAACACGCCAAGGTGAAAAACTACGACGCCGCATATGAACCATGGAAGATGGTATTGAATAATTGCCCAGATTTAAACAAGGCTAACTTTACCTATGGAGAACGTATCTTAAAGTTTAAGATCAAGAATTCTTCTGGGGCGGATAAGGACGGTTTTGAGCAAGATTTGCTTGCATTATACGATGATAGCAACAAATATTTTCCCGCTAAATTCCCCAAAACGAAGATTTTGGAGAAAAAAGTGACCTATAAGAGTGATAATAAATTGGCTTCGGACGAGCAGCTCTATGAGATGATCAAACCTACGTTTGCTTCCGATTTAAAAAGTTTTTCAAATCCTAAGGTATTGTACATCTATTTCTCCAGTTTGGTGAATTTGCACAACGGAGGTAAAAAAGAGTTGCAAGAGGTTTTTGATGTCTATGATGAGGTTAATGGTCAGAACGAAAACATTAACAAATCCTATACGGACAAAATCAACAAATTATTACAAAAAGAGGAAGCAGGTACGTTAACTTCCAAAGAGAAGAAAAATTTAGGCATCTATACCAGAAATTCAGAATTGTTGGGTAAAGTTGCTGGTAGTATAGATTCCAAATTAGGTGCCTTGGCAGATTGTGAAAACTTGATTCCGCTTTACCAAAAGAGTTTTGATGAAAAGAAAGGGGATGTTGTTTGGGTAAAACGTGCCGTAGGTAGAATGTATGCCAAAGATTGTACGGATGACGCTATGTTCCAAAAGCTTTTCGAACAACAGTTGGCGTTAGACCCATCTGCAGATGCTTATTTCTATTCTGGGGTTTTAAAATCCAAAGCTGGCGATAGTAATGGCGCTGTGGCGGATTTCAATAAATCGGTAGATTTGGAAACGGATACCAATAGAAAGTCGGATATCCTTTATAAGATAGCCACGATAATGAAAAAGCGTGGCAGCAAATCCCAAGCTAGGAACTACGCGCAAAAAGCAATTAATGCAAACGCCTCTAATGGTAAGGCTTATTTGTTGATCGCAAGCTTGTATGCAGGTAGTGCAAACGCTTGTGGAACAACACCTTTCGAGAAAAGGGCCATTTATTGGAAAGCTGCTGAGATGGCGCGTAAAGCGGGTAGGGTAGATCCTTCGCTAAGCGGAAGGGCCGGTAGTGCCGCAAACAGTTACAGTGCCAAAGCACCGGACAAGACCATGATATTCAACTCTGGCATGGCCGGTAAAACGGTAACCTTTAGTTGCTGGGTAGGTGGTAGCGTTAAGGTGCCTAACTTATAAGGGTGCTATTACATAACACAATACGATTAAAAGGATTTGCCACAGTATTCACTGTGGCAATCCTTTTTTTATGCTGTAAGGACAATTACAAGCGTGTGGGTGAGGAGGCCGCAACCAATATTTATCCGCAAGGGGTAGCACGGCATTTTACGCTAACCTATACGGAAGCTGTAAAAGAACTATCGACCAAAGACTCCTCGGAGACTCGCGTGGTCGCTGTTTTAAAAAGCCCCTTAAACAAAGATTTTGACAACCTAAGGTTTCGATATAAGGAGTTTCCGGAAGGGCTACAGTTGGATTTTTATGATGATAAAAACCAGAAGAGTGTAATTACGGCAGATTATGCCATCATTTATAGTCAAACTGGGATTATAGATTTGCAAGGCAATGTGGTCATTGAAACCCATGACGGTAAAAAGCTGGAAACACCGCAACTGTACTGGGACCGAGCGAATAAATGGATTTTTACGGAAAAGGAATTTACCTATACCAATCCGGAAGACGGCACCCTTATGGATGGCGAGGGCATGGATTTTAATAGGGAGTTTACATTTTTTAATGCCCATAAGACGTTTGGGTTAATGAGTATCAAAGAAGAATAAAATGGTCAAGATTTTAAAATATACGGAATACCTTTACCTAGTTGTGGCGGCTGCATCAATTTATAAGATAATCAGCCTATGGACGGTAGCGCAAAAAGAAACCTATGTGTTCATCTTTTTTGCAGTAGTCTCTTTAGCCATGTTCTTTTTTAGAAGAAAATACCGCAAACGCTTTGAAAAACGAGCTGCGGAAAACACCAAATAGCGTTGAACTATAACTTTTTGATCATTGTATTTTCTTTGTTGTTTTCGGCCTTTTTTTCAGGCATGGAAATAGCGTTCATTTCTGCCAATAGAATCCATATTGAGTTGGAAAAAAAGCAGGAGGGCTTTCTGGCCAAAGTGTTGGCATGGCTTACGGAAAAACCGTCCAAGTTCATAGCCACAATGCTTATCGGCAATAATATAGCCTTGGTTATTTATGGCCTTTTTATGGGCGATGTGCTAATGGCGTGGTTTGGAAATTTCCTCCCAACCTCCAATTCGTTTTTACATGCGTTACTCACGGATTTTAGCCTGTTGTCGCAAACCGTTGTTTCTACCCTGGTAATTTTATTGACGGCAGAATTCTTGCCCAAGGTGTTGTTCCAAATCTATTCCAATAGGTTGTTAAAAGTGTTTGCCGTCCCGGCTTACTTTTTTTATGTCCTTTTTTCCGCTATTTCTTGGTTTGTGATCAAGGTGTCGGATTTTATCCTGAAAAGTTTTTTCAAGACGGATGGCGACCAGGTGCAATTGGCTTTTACCAAAATGGAATTGGGCGATTATATTACGGAACAGATGGAATCCGTGGAAGAGGAGGACGAGGTAGATTCTGAGATACAATTGTTCCAAAACGCCTTGGAATTCTCCGAAGTAAAAGCACGTGAAGTAATGGTGCCGCGAACGGAAATCATGGCCGTTGAACTCCACGATACCCCAAAGAACTTGACCAAACTTTTCACCGAGACCGGCCTGTCCAAAATTTTGGTATACAAAGAAACTATTGATGATATAATTGGGTATGTACACTCCTATGAGCTTTTTAAAAAGCCCAAAACGATAAAGAGTATCCTATTGCCAGTAGAATTCGTTCCGGAAACCATGCTTATCCATGATATTTTGAACGTACTTACCAAACGCAGAAAGAGCATTGCTGTGGTTTTGGATGAGTATGGGGGGACATCGGGAATCATGACCGTAGAGGATATTGTGGAGGAATTGTTTGGGGAGATAGAGGACGAACATGATACCACCGACCTTTTGGAGGAACAGCTGGATGAGCTGACCTTTCGGTTTTCTGCCCGTTTAGAAGTGGATTATATCAACGAGAACTATAAATTGGAGCTTCCGGAAAGTGATGAATACGAAACTTTGGGCGGATTGATTACCAACGGTACCGGAGAGATTCCGAGCAAGGATGAGGAAATAGAGATAGCGGATTTCCTATTTCGGATACTTGAAGTATCCAACAATAAGATAGACCTTGTGCAACTCCATATTCTTGATAAGGACTAGCAATGTACTATGCGATACTCGGGATTTATAGCTCAATGTCGTAAAGGAACCATAAACAAATGCATCTTCGGTGTACCCAAAGGGCATTTTCCTTCCTAAAATACCCATATCGTGTATGCCCTAATGCTTTCCTATTTGAAAAGAAAATGGTATTTTCGCCCACTGAAATTAAGATAAATACAGCGTCAGAATGGCAATTTTAGAAAACATAAGAAAAAGAACCACGGTTTTAATCCTAATCATTGGTATGGCGTTATTCGCTTTTGTGATTTCCGGGGTATTCACTAGTGGCGATTTTAGCGGTGGCAAAGTAGGTTCAACGGTAGCGGAAGTGAATGATGAGGCGATTACAATGGACAGCTTCAATACCAAAATAGAACAAGCACAACGCCAATACGGCCAAAACCTATCTTCCACCCAATTGGTGAATAGGGTGTACGACCAAGAAGTGCGTGGTTTGGTACTCAACCAGCAGTTTGAGGATTTGGGTATTGATGTAGAGAGCGACCAAATCGTAGATTTCATTAAAAATACGGGCTATGCCCAAGACCCTTCCTTTCAAGATGAAAACGGGGTATTTAATGCAGAGGTCTTTAAAACGACTATTGCCGATTGGAGAGAAACCAATCCTGCCCTGTATGACAATTGGTTGCAGATAGAAAAATCCATCATGCAGTCCGCTAAGGAACAAATGTATTTTAATATGGTCAAGGCTGGGGTTGGCGCTACCTTAACAGAAGGGGAATTCGATTACAAATTAGCGAACGATAAAGCGGATATCCAGTATGTGCGCGTACCATATTCTTCTATTGCAGATAGTACGATTGCGGTTTCCAAAGATGAAATTGCTGCCTACGTAAAAGAACATAAGGACGAATACAAACAAGAACCAGCAAGGGATATCCGATTTGTATATTTTGAGGAAAAAGCATCCGCTTCTGATGAAGATGCCGCCAAAGCCTATGTCCAAGGGTTGTTAGAAGATAAGGTGACCACAGGGACCGATACTACCTATGTGGATAAGCAGTTCAAGAATACGGATGATATCGCTGCATTTTTGGATTCCAATTCAGATTCTAAATTTGATACCATATATAGGGCCAAAAAAGATTTGCCGGCCGTTGCTGCGGATACGTTGATGAACCTACCCAACGGACAGGTTTATGGTCCGTATCGTGATGGGGAATTTTTTAAGGTTTCCAAGGTTACGGGTAGAAGACCTGCCGGTACCGTAAAAGCCAGTCATATCCTTTTTGCTTATGAAGGCGCTACACGTGCAAATCCAGAAATTAAAAGGACCAAGGAAGAAGCGGAAGCGGAAGCTAAAAAGATTCTAGCCGAAGCAGAAAAGGGCGATTCGGATTTCACGGCCCTTGCTAGGGATAATTCTGATGGACCTTCTGCACCAAGAGGTGGGGATTTGGGCTATTTCCAAGAAGGTGTCATGGCTGATGAATTCAACGACTTCTGTTTTTCCAATGATGTTGATGAAATAGGATTGGTAGAAACGGAATTCGGTTTTCATATCATTAAGGTTGATGACAAACAAGACATCTTGCAGGTAGCGACGCTTTCAAGAAAAATAGAACCTTCCGATGAAACGATAAACACGCTTTTTACCAACGCCACAAAATTTGAAATGTCTTCTTTGGATGCCGATGCGGAATCCTTTGCCGACATTGCAAAAGAAAGTGAGTATGCGGTACGACCGGTGAATAAAGTAAAGCGAATGGATGAGAGCCTACCAGGGCTTGGTTCACAACGAAATATTGTGCAATGGGCCTTTAATGATGATACCTCGGTTGGGGATATTAAAAGGTTTGATTTGGCCAAAGGGTATGCCGTAGTGCAGTTGACCAAAAAGTTCAAGGAAGGCGTAATGGAAACGGAAGATGCTTCCGCCACCGTATTACCCAAAATACGTAAGGAGAAAAAAGCGGCACAAATCATCGCTGCGAACAAAGGAAAAGATTTACAGGCTTTTGCCAAGGATAATAACGTTACCGTTTCCAACGGTTCTGCCCTAACACGCAAGTCCCCAACCATTCCAGGAGCGGGACGTGAGCCTTTGGTGGTGGGTAAGGCCTTTTCTTTGGAAGAAGGACAGTCCTCTGGATTTATTGAGGGTGAAACCGGTGTTTTTATGATAAAGCTTACCAAGAAAATACCAGCTGCTGAACTACAGAACTTTAGCACGTTTGGACAAACCTTGACAACGGCAAATAGAAATGCGGTAAATGGAGCGGTCTACAATGCGCTAAAAGAAGCTGCGGAAATAGAAGATAATAGAGCTACTTTCTATTAATTAAAAGTAGCCTTCCCTATGATGTGGTTGTAGCACCATGTCCTTATATGGGATAACAACAGAAAAACCCTTGTCTTTAAAATAGGCAGGGGTTTTTTCATTTCCGGCAGCCAAGATAAAATCACCTCCCCAACCCCCAAGGCTTTTTAGGGCTCCGCCATAATCTGCAAACAATCGGTCCTTTACGGTAGGTATGTGCAATACCTTAGATAGGATGGCTTCGTGTTCGTTCAATAGGGATTGAAAAGCGGATAGCGTATCTGCCTTAAGTAGGCTATGGGTCAATTCGGTAAGCTTCCCCACCAATTTGGGGCTGTCTTTTACGTGCGTTCGGTAGTTTTCTATGGCTTCCCTACTATCTTGTTTTTTATTGAGGTACACAAAATACAGCTGTTCCACAAAGGGAGGGTGGAAGGTAGTTTCCTCTACTTTTGGAATCCCATTCTTTAAGGTATATACTATGGGTTGATTGTGCTTTGTGCAGGCAATATCATATCCACTACCTCCAAAGGTTCGATGAAGTAGGAGATACGGGTCAATAGCTGCCCACTGCGCAATATTGTTGATTAAGGTAGAGGAACTACCTAGGCCCCAATTACGGTCAAAACCGAGTTCTGTTTTAATATGTAATCCGCCACTTTCCTTTAGAAATTTTGGGTTAAGGTCTTTTGCTGCCATAAGAATTTCAACCAAGCGCTGGGCCATTTTTTTATTGGAAAAAGAGTCGGGCAACAGCTGTTCTTTTTTTAGGATTGCCCTAAACCATAGGCTTTTATCATTATTATAGCTTTCCCATAAAATACGATTACGCTCAGGATGTGGGGTTACACTAAGGTTTTGGCCAACCGTTGTAGGAACTGCCAATGCCGCAGCCCCATCAAGAACCCCATATTCGGCGGTAAGGAGCAGTTTTCCATTGCTGTAAAAGATGTTTTGCATTATCCCTTTTGTATTTTTTCCAGTGCCTCCTTAACGGCCGCATTGGTTACGGTATGGTCTTTAAAATAGGCAACTAGCGTCTTCTTTTCCGTTTCTGTGGCCCCAAGCTGATTCAGAAGGTTTAAAAGGTGCATTTTCATATGTCCCTTTTGGATTCCGGTAGTGACCAAGGAACGCAATGCCGCAAAATTTTGTGCCAATCCCGCTACGGCGACTACCTGCATCAGTTCCTTGGCATTCGGTTTTTTCAAGATTTCCAAGGCTAGCTTTACTAAGGGATGTAAAGAGGTCAATCCGCCCACCGTACCTAAGGCCATCGGGATTTCGATCCAAAATTTAAAAATGCCGTTGGCTATGCTCGCGTGGGTCAGGCTAGAGTAGCTGCCGTCTTTGGCGGCATATGCGTGAATGCCGGCTTCAATGGCCCTAAAGTCGTTTCCTGTAGCTAATACTACGGCGTCAACACCGTTCATTATCCCTTTGTTGTGGGTAACGGCCCTATACGGTTCTACTTTGGCTATTTGAACGGCTTGAACCATCTTCTCGGCAAAATTCCTTTTTCCCGAGCCTGCTTCGTCCAAGGCTTCGATCGGACAAGAAACTTCTGCCCTCACCAAACAGTTGGGGACGTAGTTGCTCAAGATGCTCATCACCACTTCCAACTGTTTTTCGGTCTCCGAAAAATCGGGAAACACTAAGGCTTGCTCCCGCAGGGTTTTGGAAAATTGCTCCAAACAAGAGTTGATAAAATTGGCTCCCATGGCGTCCAAGGTCTCAAAAGTACAATGCAGTTGGTAGTAGTTTTCCAAGTTATGGGTGAGGTCCCTAAGTTCAATTTCCAAAATACCACCGCCTCTTTTTCGCATGCTTTTGGTTATGGCTTCGGTCTCTTTAAAAAAGAGTGGTTTTATCTGATTGAAAAACGCATGCAGTTTTTCCTTGGAACCTAAATATGTAAAATGTACTTGCCCTACTTTTTCCGTAGCGATGACGGTAGTTTTAAAACCACCTTTGTCCAACCAAAACTTGGCGGCCTTACTGGCGGCAGCCACCACAGAGCTTTCTTCAATGACCATGGGTATGGCATAAAGTTGACCGTTGATCAAAAAGTTAGGGGCAATGGCAAAGGGCAAATAATAGTTGGAAACCGTGTTTTCAATAAACTCGTCATGGACCTTTTGCAATTTGGGATCCGCATTCCAATATTTTTTTAGGAGAGCAATGGTAGCCTCACTATCCAAGGTGTAATTTTTGGCGATCCAATCAATTTTTTCCTCCTTGGTAAATTTTGAAAATCCTTCTACAGGCTTTTGCATGGTGAATGTTAAATTTCAAAGATAATGGATTAGGGTATTGCGGTCCGATTCTTGATGCATAATTGTGATGCAAAGTTTAGAATTCCAATAAATAATTAGTAAACTTGAAAGTTTTAATTAATTCTTTTGAAGAAAATGAAAAAAAGCTATGTATTACTTGTGCTTTCGCTGTTAACCCTAGTTACTGCGGTAGGACAAAAAAAGAAGATTAGTCTAGAAGAAATTTGGGGAGGCGTTTTTAGAACGGAAGGATTGGATGCACTCCGTTCCATGAAAAACGGCGCGGAATATACGGTATTGAACCACGATAGGGCCAACGGGATAAGGAGTATTGATGTATATGACTACAAAACCCAGCAAAAGCAGAGGACTATAGTGTCTTCCTCAACTACGATTCCGGTATTCAGTTCTTATGAGTTTAGCGAAGACGAATCCAAATTGATTTTGGCCACACAAGTGGAGCCCATCTTTAGACGTTCCAGACTTGGGGTATATTATGTTTATGATATTGCCAGCGAACGTCTTACCAAAATCACGGACAATAAAATACAGGAACCGGAGCTTTCGCCGGACGGTTCCAAAGTGGCCTACGTTTTTGAAAACAATCTATATGTGCATGATTTGGATGGCAATACAACCAGGCAAGTCACTACGGACGGCAAAAAAGGGAGTATTATCAATGGGGTTACGGACTGGGTGTACGAAGAAGAATTCGCTTTCGTGCAGGCCTATGAGTGGAATTCCAACGGCACCAAAATTGGATTTTTACGATTTGATGAGACCAACGTCCCTAATTTTTCCATGGACGTATATGGTGCAAACTTGTACCAGACCCAAAATCAATTTAAGTATCCAAAAGCCGGGGAGGAGAATGCAACGGTTAGCCTTCACATGTATGATGTAGCCAAAGGGGAAGTGGCGGACATCGATTTGGGGGAGACCTACTACATCCCAAGGATCAAATGGATGAACAATTCCAATTATCTGAGTGTACAGACCATTAATAGGCACCAAGACCATTTAATATTGCATGAGGTCAATGCCAAGGACAACTCTGTAAAAGTACTGTTGGAAGAAAAAGATGCTGCCTATGTCGACATCCATAATAATCTCACTTTTTTAGCCGATGACAGCTTTATCTGGACCAGTGAGAAAGACGGGTATAACCACATCTATTTGCACAATTCCGATGGTGAATTGATGAACCAGATTACAAAAGGACCTTGGGAGGTGACCAACTATTACGGTTATGATCAAAATGAAGACCGCATTTATTACCAATCGGTAGAAAACGGTTCTATCAACAGGGATGTATATAGCATCTCCAGCGGTGGAAAAAACAAAAAACGTTTGACGACCAAAGAAGGGACCAATTCGGCAGATTTCAGTGCGGATTATTCGTATTTCATCAATACCTTTTCCAATACCACAACGCCGCAACAATACACCTTACATAAGGCAGCTAATGGTAAAAAAGTAACCGATATTAAAGATAACGGAGCGCTGGCTGCAAAGCTGGATGGGTATGAAACAAGCCAAAAGGAGTTTTCCACCATCAATATCAACGGGAATGACTTAAACATGTGGATGATTAAACCTGCCGATTTTGATGCTAGTAAAGAATACCCGCTGCTTATGTATCAATACAGTGGCCCTGGATCACAATCGGTTGCCAATAGATGGAACAGTGCCAATGATTATTGGTATCAGATGATGGCCTCGGAAGGCTATATCCTTGTCTGTGTAGATGGCAGGGGAACAGGATTAAAAGGGCGTGATTTTAAAAAGGTCACCCAAAAGGAATTGGGCAAATATGAAGTTGAGGACCAAATTGCTGCCGCAAAAAAATTGAGTGAACTCCCATATATCGATGCGGACCGTACCGGGATTTGGGGGTGGAGTTATGGCGGTTTTATGTCCACAAACGCCTTGTTAAAAGGTAGCGATACCTTTGAAATGGCCATAGCGGTAGCTCCGGTGACCAACTGGCGTTTTTACGATACCATTTATACGGAGCGCTATATGCAGACCCCGCAGGAAAACCCAAGCGGTTATGATGACAATTCCCCATTTAACTATCCGGAGTTGTTGACAGGGGATTATCTATTGTTACATGGTTCTGGTGATGACAATGTGCATTTACAGAACTCCATGCGTATGATCGAAGCGCTGATACAAGCGGACAAAGATTTTGAATGGGGCATTTATCCCGATAAAAACCACGGCATTTTTGGTGGCAATACCAGAAACCATTTGTTTCGAAAAATGACCAAGTTTGCCCATGAAAAACTTAGGGATAGACCTAAGAAAGAAAAGCCAATGGTAAAGTCAGAAGAAATTAAAGGATAA
>CALEYA010000119.1 GCA_937926215.1 uncultured Croceitalea sp.
AGAGTTGGGTATTTTGGTGGATCGGGATGATGAGGGCTATCTTTTGCAGATTTTTACACGCCCCATAGAGCCAAGGCCCACCATGTTCTTCGAAATTATTCAAAGAAAGGGCGCCCAATCGTTTGGAAAAGGTAACTTTAAGGCACTCTTTGAAGCTATTGAATTGGAGCAAGAATTAAGAGGTACGTTGCATTAAAGTATAGTTTAGAGTTCTGAATGATGAGTTTAGAGTTTATTATTTATCGTTCATATCTCATAACCCTTAACTCATAACTTAAAAAAATGCCTATTTATCATAAATTAGGACAGTTTCCGCAAAAGCGACATACCCAATTTACCAAACCCGATGGTAGTTTATACTATGAACAACTTTTTGGCACCATTGGTTTTGACGGTATGTCTTCCTTGCTATACCATGTCCATCGACCAACACAGGTAAAAGAAATTGGTGAGGCTAAGGATGTGAGTCCAAAAATTGCCGAGGCCAAGCATATTAAATCCAGAAAGTTGATTGGTTTTGATGTGGCCCCTGTAGACGATTTTTTAACGTCTCGTGAACCCATGTTGGTCAATAGTGATGTCCATATTGGGCTTGCAGCTCCCAAAAAATCCATGACATCCTATTTCTATAAGAATTCCGATGCGGATGAAATGCTCTTTATCCACAAAGGCACCGGAACCTTAAAGACCTTTTTAGGGAATATCCCTTTTGAATATGGGGATTACTTGATCATTCCACGGGGGATGATCTATCAAATTGAGTTTGATACGGAAGACAACCGGATATTGTATGCGGAATCCTTTCATCCTATTTATACCCCAAAACGCTATCGCAATTGGTTTGGGCAGTTGTTGGAGCATTCACCCTTCTGTGAGCGCGACTATAAACTGCCGCAGGACTTGCAAACCCATGATGAAAAAGGGGAATTTGTGCTAAAGATCAAAAAACAGGGTATGTTGCACCATTTGGTGTACGCCACACATCCGTTTGATGTCATAGGTTGGGATGGTTATAATTATCCATACGGATTCTCCATCCATAATTTTGAGCCCATTACGGGACGTGTGCACCAACCGCCGCCAGTACACCAAACGTTTGAAACCAGTGCTTTTGTTATCTGTTCTTTTTGTCCTAGGCTCTACGATTACCATCCAAAAGCCATTCCTGCGCCCTATAACCATAGCAATATAGATTCTGATGAAATGTTGTATTATGTCGATGGGGATTTTATGAGCAGGACCGGTATTGGGCCTGGCTATATTTCCTTGCATCCGGCAGGAATACCACATGGGCCCCACCCTGGCACGTATGAAGGTAGTATTGGTAAAAAAGAAACCGAGGAATTGGCCGTAATGATCGATACTTTTAAACCATTGCAGCTTACCGAGAACGCCCTAAAAATTGATGATGGCACTTATTACAAATCTTGGGTAGACGCCCCCTCTGACTCCCCCAAAGGGTGAGAACTGGATGTTAGAAAGTTGAAATTCCGAATCTAATTCCTCAAACAAATCCTGTAGCTAAATAAAAAATGATAATACACATTCCTGAAAATTCAGATTTTTCCATACATAATATTCCTTTTGGAATTTTTTCAACACAAGATAGAAGCCCGCGGGCCGGTGTGGCCGTAGGCGAGCATATTTTGGATTTGGCCGCGGTTGCCGAATTGGACGTCTTTGATTTCAATACTGCGGTACTTGAAAAAGAGACCTTGAACGATTTTATTTCCCTGGGAAAAGAAATCACCAAAAAAGTCCGCAGGCATATCCAGGCATGGCTGCAAGATGACAACTCCATCTTGGCCAACAAACCACAACTATTTGTAAAACAGTCGGACGCCCAAATGCATATGCCTGTGTATGTGGGTGATTATACCGATTTTTATTCCAGCATTGAACACGCCACCAATGTAGGCAAAATGTTCCGTGACCCAGAGAACGCTTTACTACCCAACTGGAAACATATACCTGTGGGCTATCACGGTCGTGCTAGTTCTATAGTCGTAAGTGGCGAAGCCGTGCATAGGCCGAAAGGACAAACCATTCCGCCCGATTCCAAACAACCTATTTTTGGACCCTCGCAACGTGTGGATTTTGAGTTGGAAATGGGCTTTATCACCGGAAAAGACACAAAACTGGGCGATTCGATTTCCACGAGCGAAGCGGAGGACTATATTTTTGGATTGGTCTTGTTCAATGATTGGTCCGCTAGGGACATCCAAAAGTGGGAGTATGTACCCTTGGGCCCTTTCTTAGCTAAAAATTTTGCTTCCCATATTTCCCCTTGGATCGTTACCTTGGAAGCTTTGGAGCCCTTTAAGGTTTCGGGGCCGGAGCAAGAACCGGAAGTACTTCCCTATTTAAAATATGAAGGGACCAAAAATTACGATATTCATTTAGAAGTAGGTATAACCCCGGAGGGGAGCGAAGAGCAAACCGTCTGCCATTCCAACTTTAAATATATGTATTGGAACATGGCACAGCAATTGGCGCATCATACCGTAAACGGTTGCAACATCAATGTAGGGGATTTGTACGGTTCCGGGACCATCTCCGGAAAAGACGAAAATTCTTATGGGTCCATGTTGGAATTGGCGTGGATGGGTACCAAACCCCTTAAAATGAAAGATGGCAGTGAACGAAAATTTATCAATGATGGTGATACGGTAACCATGCGCGGTTTTGCGGAAAAAGAGGGAAAACGTGTTGGTTTTGGTGAAGTTTCGGCAAAAATCCTTCCTGCAAAATAAGTAACATCAGTACCAAAAGCATAGAAAAGCTATAGCATGACAAAAACCATTGACCCCACTGAAATTTCGCAACAAGATTTGCACGGTATTTTATTGACCGCCGTGGCCCCAAGGCCTATTTGCTTTGCCAGTACCGTAGATGCCGAAGGCAACGTCAACCTTAGTCCTTTCAGTTACTTTAATGTTTTTAGTTCCAATCCGCCGGTATTGATATTTTCCCCTGCCAGAAGCGGCCGCGACAATAGCCTGAAACATAGCCATCAAAACGTAAAGGAAGTCCCGGAAGTGGTCATTAATATCGTTAACCATCCCATAGTGGAACAAATGTCCTTATCCAGTACGGCTTACGATAAGGGCGTCAACGAATTTATTAAAGCAGGCCTTACCGAAGTTCCGAGCGAGAAGGTAAAACCGCCACGTGTGGGGGAAGCACCCGTTTCCTTTGAGTGTTCCGTAAGTGAGGTCATAGAACTGGCCGATACCCCCGGTGCAGGTAATCTTGTGTTGTGTAAAGTGGAACTGATCCATATCAATGAAAAATATTTGAACGCCGATAAACTGGATACCCAGAAATTGGATTTGGTGGGCAGAATGGGTGGAAGTTGGTATACGCGTTCCAATAGGGATTCCCTTTTTGAAATCCCCAAACCCTTGAGGACCAAGGGGATTGGTATTGACGCCTTACCGGAAGGAATTCGCAACAGCACTGTCTTAACGGGAAACAACCTGGGCAGGTTGGGTAATCTTGAGGCCTTGCCAAAAACCGAAGAAATTACTGCCTTACGGCAAGAAGATGAGCTTAAAATGTTGGCCAACAAAGTAGGCGACGATGCAGCGAACCATAAACTACAACTGCATTGGCTGGCCCAAAGGGTGTTGGAAGATGGCGAGACCCAAAAGGCCATGACCATTTTAATGCACGCTGAAAACCTATAAACCCATGACCGACATTACATCCTTGTTCAAATCGTATTTGGAGCCCAAAGAAGTGTATAAAGGCGGTAAGAATCCGCCGTCCTCGCATCAAAAAATATATAAACTTTCTTCCAATGAAAACCCCTTAGGTGCCTCGCCTAAGGCAGTAGCCGCAGTAAAAAAGGTGGCAGACGATTTATCCCTATATCCTGATCAAACTGATATTCGTTTAAGACAAACGTTAGTATCCGATTTTAATAAGGAACTTACTGAAGATCAGTTTATCTGTGGCAATAGCGGGTCGGAGATTATAGATATGGTGCTCCGCGCATTTATCAATGAGGGGGATGAGGTCATCTATTCCAACCCCTGTTTTCTTCCCTATTCCGTATTCTCTAGATGGTACGGCGCAAAACAGGTAGATGTCCCTTTGACATCGCCCAATTATGATTTGGACACGGAAGGTATTCTAAAAGCCATTACCCAAAAAACGAAAATCATTTTTTTGACCAGTCCCAATAACCCTACCGGCACTTACATTCCAAAATCCGTTTTAGATGATTTTCTAGATAGGGTTCCAAAAAACATAGTTATTGTTTTTGATGAAGTATACCGCCATTTTGCGACAGCTAAGGATTATGTAACAGCGTTGCCATATGTAAAGGTAGGGCTACCCGTGATTGCCGTTAATAGTTTTTCCAAAACCTATGGATTAGCTGGCCAACGCATTGGCTATTGCTATACAACAGCCACTATTGCCAATTACATTCGCCAAATACATAAGCCTTTTTTACTCCCTATAACTTCCCTTGAAGCTGGTATTGGCGCTTTGAAGGATACCGATTTTATTACGAAAACTGTCGAAACCGTTTTAGCGGGAAGAAAAATGCTTGCGGAAGAGTTTGATAAACTGGGGATTACCTACTGGCCGTCTGAAGCCAATTTCTTTATTATTGATCCCCCCTACCCAGAATTTGAGTTTACGGACAAACTAATGGAGCAAGGGATTATGGTACGACCCGTTTCGCAATTTGGCGCACCGGGAAAAGTAAGGATAAGTATTGGCGATACCGAAGCCAATATTGCATTAATAAGTGCCTTAAAAAAAATAATGCCCGCTTAAAACGGGCATTATTCTATTTTGTTTAGGATAAATTACTGCTTGGTAAAAACCGCATCCGCACCGGTAAAATTCTCCGCGTTAATGTCGCCTCCCGCAATAATTAGGGTATCCTCGCCCTCAAAAGTTACGGTAATGGTAACTTCTTCTTCCATATCGTTTATGAAGGTAAGTTGATCACCTTCCAAGGACCAAGCGGAATTTTCCATATCGCTCTCTTCTGGACAAGGTACGGTAAGACCAGTAGCGGTTGCCGATGGCCTCAAGAAGTTCGTCCTATTATCCACTTGAACCGTTCCATCAGCATTAAATTCAAAAATGACAAAATCACAATCTTCCCCTACGAGAAAATCAACGATTTGTTGGGCAAAATTAAGATCATCGTCATCGACGGATTCATCAATCCTTAACCCAGAAATAATCCAAACCCCAACTAAAGGGCTATCCGTTTCCGATGTGGTTTCATCATTTCCGTCGGTTGTTTCTTCATCCGAAGTTTCACCCTCTGAGGTATCGTCATCTGAAGTATCACCTCCTGAAGTATCTTCTTCTGAATCCCCTTCGGCCTCACCATCAGTATCTTCCTCAGTAGTGTTATCCTCATTTTCAGAAGAGCTTTCTTCGCTGCCTTCTTCACTTTCGTTTTCATTTTCATCCGCGCTTTCCGCAGCATCGTTTTCTTGCTGATTGTCATCTTCCATCGCTATTAAATCTTGCAATGCTTCTGCATCGGCATCGGTGGAACAAGACCATGTAAAAATGGCCATTAAAATTAGGGCACTTGCTATTCTAAGTTTCATTGTATTGTTTGTTTGGGTATGCAATGAACGCCAAAAAACAAGTTCTAGTGTAAAGTGCGGCTAGCGGTTACAATACAAAACGGTACGTAGCCTTTAACAAAAAGATATTCTGAGGGGTTTGTCCAAAGATATTATCCCCTAAACTTGGGAGTAAACCATTGGAGGGATTCCCCGACTGGGAAACATCTTGCGACCATACCAAAAACACTTCGGAACCCGGGATATATTCCCAGCGCAACACCAAGTTGGAGCGGAATTGCACGAATGAAAAGTCAGGGTTACCAAAACTAAAGTCGGTGACCCCGTCCAAATTTTCATCAACGGAATAATTATCATCCAGCAAAGCTACTTGATCGGTCTCGTACTGTAAAAAACGATCGCTAAAATTTTTGGCGGTTGCGTCGGTAACGTGCTTAAAGTTGGTATAACGCCCACGGGATATAAAGGGTTGCCCCCAGTACTGTAAGGTCAAATTTGGATTGATATTGAAGTTTACCCTAACGGACATACTAAGGGTACGTTGTTGTATTTCCCCATTTAAGTAGCGTATACCGTTATCCGTTTCGATATTGTCAATGAATTGTAATTTATCATTATTAATACTATACTCCGGGGAGATACGGATCCGAAGCGCATCAATAGGCTGATACCTTACCCCAAACTCCATGGAATACCGTCTTATGGAATTATCCATAGCACGTCTTCCATTATGAAAAAAGTTGAGTCGTACCTTTTTACGGCCATCGGTGCCAATACTGTTCCAAAAGCTTACTTCTGGGGTCCTGCGCAATCTGGGTCCCCCGCGTAACGCAAAATTGGAGTATTGTACCGGGGCATAGTTAAAGCCTACATTGGAGAACCAGTTGTTGGCCCAATTTTGCCATGTATTGGTATTGAAGCGCAATTCATTGTGGTTGCCGCTAAAATCCCATGCACTCCAATGGTTGTAGTTGATCCCTACCCGTCTAAAGGTGCTGTCCGGTTTTAGGGTCTGGTACCCGATCCAAGTATAATGCCGTATATCATCTGCCTGTCGCTGAAAACCTATATCATTGAGTTCCAGTTCCGGCGATCGCCAGGTACCACCACTCTCAAAACGCCAGTGCCCGTTTCCGATCTTACCTATTTGTAAATTACCCCCGGAACCGGTTAATGAGGTTTTTTGATCATCTACCGCTACGTGATCGGCATCTACCCTTTGGAACAATCGGGTTATGGAGCGTTGCGTATTCTCTATGGCTTCCTCACTACCCATAACGTGACTTAGGATCACATTACCACCAAAATACCAGTCCCTGTTGTTCCATTGGTGTTTAAAATCCAGCCCTCCGGTATAAGCGGAACGGTGAAGAAAATTCAACCCTTCCGTTAGGTTATCCCTGTTGGTTGCGGTGAAAACGCCGCCAATAAAAGAGTTACGCTCGTTAAAGTCTTTTTGCACGCGCCCCACGAAATAGTTGGAAAGCGGCTCTACCAATTCCCTTCTTCGCTCACCACCATCATTGATAATAGCGGCATACCGTTTTGAGGTAACGCTTTCTAGAATACCAATGGCCCATCCATTTTTGGTTTTTCCACTGAATTTTGCCGCACCAATAATTGGGGTATTGTCCGGCTGATCCACAAACTCGCCATCCACACTGGTTGCGGAACCTTGTGGACTTCTTCCAATACGCCTGGAGTAAAATACATTATCGAAACCAAAGGTATTTCCCGCTTCGGAGCGGGAAACATTGAAGTCAAAAATATTTTTGTTTTCCACAAAAAATGGTCGTTGTTCCCTAAAGAATATTTGAAATCCATCCAAAGCTATAGCCGAGGGGTCTGCTTCTACTTGTCCAAAATCCGGATTTACGGTGAGGTCCAAGGTTAGATCATTGGTCACCCCAATTTTTGCATCGAGTCCTACGGTAATGTCCGATTCATTCCCATCCCTAAACGGATTCCCCGCTTCCGCTTCATAGGTCTCCCCACTGGTTACGGTATAAGGTTGTATTTCCAGTTGCTTTTGGGGTTCTATATTTTTAAGTCCGTGCAATTCGCCAAACTCACTTACCCAACCGGGTTGATCAATGGGCTTACGCTGCCAAAGGGAACGCTCCTCTGCCCTAAAGAACCTCCGGGTAGATTGCAGTCCCCAGATTTGGTTTTCCGCATCGCCAAATTTTAATTGACTCAAAGGAATCCTTAATTCTGCGGTCCACCCCTCACCATCAATGTTCGTTTTGGTATACCAAATAGGATTCCAGCTACCGTCCCAATTGTTTCCGTTATTGGATACAAATTCATCACCCTTTACTCCGGCCGCCGTAACCGTAAAGGAAAAGGCCGTTCGTTTATCGTGATAGCTATCAATGTTGAATTCTACCCAATCCCCTTCAAAACCATCACGCCTAGAAAGGCGTTTTACAATTTTATCCGGTTCCGCATCGTAGCAACGCACTCCTATGTACAGATTTTTACTGTCGTATACTATTTTAAATTTGGTCTGATAACTAGGTGGGGTATTCTCGTCCGGTTGGTTTTCGATGTAGTCTCCTGTCCATTCCACCACATCCCATGCACTTTCATCCAAAATACCATCTATGGTAGGGCTCTCATTACCAAGTATGGACTTTGTAAGATAGATCCGTTTGGGAACTACTTCAATACTATCAGGTTTTTGGTTAGCATCTTGTAGCTCTTGCGCTTGAAGAAAGGTAGCACAGAGCAATGCCGTCAGAAAGAGGATTGGGTTTCTCACGATTGTTCGTTTTTTGATTGATGCATTAAAGACCTGCCAAACCGAACTTAGTTACAGTTTTAAAATGATTTTAAGTTTTAATTAACGTTTAAAAGGTATCCCCCTGGTTTATGCCTATTTTTGACCTTTCAAAAATTTGAAAATATTATTCAGCAACCATTTGCAATTCAATCTAATAATTGTACATTTGCAGCCCGTAAATCGGGAACGATTACAGAAATTAAATACTTTTTTAAAAGTGGATACACTAAGTTATAAAACTATTTCCGCCAATAGAGCTACCGTTGAAAAGCAATGGGTATTGGTCGATGCTGAAGGACAAACATTGGGTAGATTGGCCTCTAAAGTAGCCAAAATACTAAGGGGAAAATATAAAACAAATTATACGCCCCATGTGGATTGTGGTGATAACGTAGTTATCATTAATGCAGAAAAAGTTCAAATGAGCGGTAATAAATGGGAAGACAAAACCTATTTAAGGTATACTGGTTATCCAGGAGGCCAACGTTCTACAAGTGCTTCTGAATTATTGGAAAAACACCCAGAACGTATTATCGAAAAATCCGTAAAGGGGATGCTTCCTAAAAATAAATTGGGTGCCGACCTTTTTAGAAACCTAAAGGTATACGCAGGTGCCACTCATGACCAAGAGGCACAAAAACCTAAAGCTATTAATCTTAACGACTACAAATAATGGAAGTGGTTCATAAAATAGGAAGAAGAAAAACAGCTGTTGCACGTGTTTATCTTTCTGAAGGAAAAGGAGATATTACCGTAAACAAAAGAAAGTTTGAGGAGTACTTTGCTACCGCTACATTACAGTACAAGGTAAAGCAACCTTTTACCCTTACTGAAACCGATGGAAATTACGACGTTAAAGTCAACGTTTACGGTGGAGGCATCACTGGACAGGCAGAGGCAGTGCGTTTGGCACTATCCCGTGCTATGTGCGAGATCGATGAGGAAAACAGGCTTGTTCTAAAACCAGAAGGATTATTGACAAGAGATCCAAGAATGGTGGAACGTAAGAAATTCGGTCAAAAGAAAGCAAGGAAGAAATTCCAGTTCTCCAAGCGTTAAAAAATTATACGGGCATCCTTTTGGGTGCCCAATATTTTATATTCATAATCAGTTCATTGAAAGTTCCGTTTAATCGGAACACTTAAAAAATAACCGTTGCGGGGCCTAGCGTTCCAAAAACGGTTTCAGTAGATCCAAGAAAAATTCTTGATCACTGCTTAGTTTAGCATCTAAATATTAAAGGCTGCCAAGGCACCACTTTAGTATTGCTATTTCAAAAGAACGTAAACTAAATTTCAAAATGGCGAAAGTCGAAGTAAAACAATTATTGGAAGCAGGTGTGCATTTTGGACACCTTACAAGAAAGTGGAATCCAAACATGGCTCCCTACATCTACATGGAGCGTAATGGGATTCACGTAATCAATCTCTACAAAACCGTAGCAAAATTAGATGAAGCGAATGAAGCGCTTAAAAAAATAGCAGCTTCCGGTCGTAAAATCTTATTTGTTGCCACTAAAAAGCAAGCTAAGGATATTGTTGCACAGAAAGTAGCCAACGTAAACATGCCTTACATTACGGAAAGATGGCCCGGTGGTATGTTGACCAACTTTGTAACTATCAGAAAAGCGGTTAAAAAAATGGCTTCCATTGACCGTATGAAAAAAGACGGAACATTTAACACACTATCTAAAAAAGAACGTTTGCAAGTAGATCGTCTACGTGCAAAGTTGGAAAAAAACCTAGGTTCCATTTCTGAAATGACACGTTTGCCCGGCGCTATTTTTATTGTAGATACCATGCGTGAGCATATTGCCGTAAAGGAAGCCCAAAAATTGAACATTCCGATCTTTGCCATGGTCGACACCAATTCCGATCCAAGGCCTATCGATTACATCATCCCATCCAATGATGATGCCGGAAAGTCTATTGAAGCCATCATGGGGTCCGTAACCGATGCCGTTGCAGAAGGTTTGGCGGAACGTAAAGCTGACAAGCAAGGAAGCAAAGAAGGTAAGGAGGCTCCAAAAGAAAAAGATGCAGCTCCAAAAGAAAAGGCAACTGCACCTAAAGAGGAAGTAGCCGTAAAAGAAACGCCTGCAGCTGCAGCCCCAGCTCCTGAAAAAGAGGAAGCAAAAGAAGTAAAAGCGGACGACCTTACTAAAGTGGAAGGAATAGGTCCTAAAGCAGCGGAAGCCCTTGTAGCGGCAGGAATCGCCACTTACGGCGCTTTAGCAGCAGCAACGCCAGACGCCATTAAAACCATTTTAACGGATGCCAGCCCAAGACTAGCACATTTAGAACCAGCTTCTTGGCCTAAACAAGCGCAAATGGCCGCAGATGGCAAATGGGATGAGCTTAAAGAATGGCAAGACAATACCAAAGGAGGTATTGAAGATTCTGAAGAATAGTCCAATTCTAAGCTAAAACAAAACACGGGTTCCGTGTTTTACTTTACATAAATTTAAAACGATTTCCGTCTTTTCGGAAAAGATAAAAATTACACATTATGGCAAAAATTACAGCCGCAGAAGTAAATAAATTAAGAAAGGCCACCGGTGCGGGAATGATGGATTGCAAAAAAGCATTGGTTGAAGCCGAGGGTGATTTTGACAAAGCAATAGAAATCCTTCGTAAGAAAGGTCAAAAAGTAGCTGCCAAAAGAGCGGATAGGGATTCCTCTGAAGGTGCTGCCATTGCCAAAGTAAGCGAAGACAACGCTAAAGGTGTTGCCATTTCTTTGAACTGCGAAACAGATTTCGTTGCAAAGAACGAGACTTTTGTGACCTTAGCCCAAGAATTGGCTGCCGTCGCTTTAAACCACGATAGTAAAGATTCTTTTTTGGCCGCTGATTACAATGGAATGACGGTTGCCGAAAAATTGACCGAACAAACAGGGGTTATCGGAGAGAAAATTGAAATAGGAAGCTTTGAAACCTTAAGTGCTCCTTTTGTAGGCTCTTACATTCATGCAGGTAACAAAATTGCCACTTTGGTAGGTTTATCCGCCGCTGTTGATGGTGCTGCCATCGCTGCAAAGGATGTTGCCATGCAAGCAGCCGCTATGAACCCTGTTGCTTTGAATGAGGAAGGTGTTGATCAATCCGTCATTGACAAAGAGATTGAAATTGCCAAAGATCAATTACGACAAGAAGGGAAGCCTGAGGCCATGCTTGAGAATATTGCCAAAGGAAAACTAAAGCGTTTCTTTAAGGACAATACCTTGGTCAACCAAGCTTTTATTAAGGACAGCAAACAGAGCGTATCCCAATACGTGAAATCTGTTGATTCCAACTTAGAGGTTACCGGTTTTTCTAGGGTTGCCCTTGGGTAATTTTAAGTAAGAAATATGCACAAAGCCGTCCCTTGGGGCGGCTTTTTTTGTTTAAGATCTTCTACTAGACTTTAAGTCACTATCCAAAAATTCCACTAGGGCTTAGCCCCTAAGGCTTTTAGTTTTTGTATACCATGTTCATTCTCTGGGTTCAAAGCAACCGAATGTTTATAGTTCTTTATTGCTTTATCAACATCTCCAGAAACTTCATAACCCTCTGCTAAACTATCCCAAACATTCCAAGAATTTGGAAACTCTCTGGTATTTAGCGTAAATACGGTTAAGGCTTTTTCCATATCACCCGTTCTTAAAACTTGGTATCCCAAGGCATTTATAACACCTTCAAAATTGACCTGGTCGTATTTCTTATTGTTTTGGAGTTCTTTATATGTTGCTTGGAAGACGTTTATATCACTATTCGAAATTTGATCCAACAAGGTTTCAAAAACATAGTTATTAAAATCCACGATGTTGAGATCTACCAAACTTACCAAATGGTTCATCACATTTTCAATATTGTAATAGTGGGTCAATCCGTTGGAAAGAAAAATAATGCTAAGACCATCCTTTGGAAAAATACGATAAGCCGTAACCAAGGAGCCGGAAAACCCATATGAGATATGCCCATTTAGATTGTGCATGTCCCAGCCATATGCAAATTGTTTAGGGCTGTTGGTATAGGTAGCTGGTTCAAACATCCGGTTTTGGGATGCTTCGTTAAGCAGTTGGTGACCACTCAACTTATGGTCCCACTCCAAATAATCCCGTAGCGTAATGTTTAGGCCATTTGCCGCCAAAAGATACCTTCCCTGAAGGTAACTGGTGTCGATAATCAACGCTCCCGTTCTAAAGGGGAAATACGGTGTAACCCTGTTATTTATAATAGTCCTTGAATCCGAAGAAAAAAAAGGTTCCCCATCTTGATCAGTAAACTGCCCCTTAGAAATAAAATCTTCAATTGTTGTACCGCACACTTTTTCAATAATTTGCTGTAGTAACCAAAAATTCGTTTGGTTATAATCGTATTTTTCACCGATAGGAAACTTAAGCGCTTCCTTAAAAACTTTTACCTTGGCTTCTTCTTCCGTAAGGTCCTCAAAGTCTGGGATAGGGGCCATATCCGGCAAACCGGACGCATGCGTCAAGAGGTGTTTTATCTGTAGCGATTGCCATTCTTTAGGTAATCCGTCGACATAATTAGCAACCGTATCCTCCAAGCTTATTTTGTCTTGTTCCAAAAGTTGGAAAACCGCAGTAGCAACAAAAGTTTTGGTTAAGGAATATACCCTAAAAACAGATGTGCTATCAACGGCCACATTATGCTCTAAGCTGGCTTTACCATAATAGCCTTCGTGCAAGACCTTCCCCTCTTTTACCACTGCAACAGCGGCACCGGGTATGCCATATCGGTCCATAACGGTAGTGACATATGTTGTCACCTCTTTATTTAAATCTGCTTCAACCGTACCCTGTCCAAAAGTGCCAAGACTACTTGCAAACAGAATCAGTACCAATACATATAGTTTCATCTTTCTAGGGTTTTATAATCTTCTTTGCGGTTGCTATGGACAACCGCAAAGAAGAATGGGCAATACCTTTTGTTTGTTATGGAACAGGTTATTTGGAAGAGATGATCACATCACCATTAAAGGTTTTGAACAACATTTCCGGACCACCGCCATTGATTGCTCCTTTTACCCATTGCTCAATTTTAACCTTATAACTGCCCGAGGAGGCATCACGGTCTACCTCAGGCGTATTTTTGGATAGGACCATATCAAAATCGGTATACACATCCCCCATATCGGATTTTGCCTTTACGTTCGCTTTTAAAGAACTGGGGAAAGTAACTTTTACATCTCCGTTAAAGCTGCTAAAGGCCATATCCGCATCCTTTTTAATACTGGCAAAACTTACGTTAACATCCCCGTTGGTCGTATCCAAACTGGCAGAGCCGCTTACATTGTCCAAAGTAATTTCACCGTTTACGTTACTAATTTCCATATCACCGTTTACCCCTGTAACCCGGATATCCCCATCATTGACCGTGGAAAGTTTTAAAGAAAAGTTTACGGGCACCTTAACAAGAATATCCGTAGTCCGGTTCCAAAGTTCATTGTTAATCTCTACCACATTATTTTTCTCCTCTGCACTGATGTTAAGACTGGAACCCGATATTTTCTTCATTCCGGCTTTTTCTTTATTCTTGTCTTTGTGACAATCCTCGCAATGTTCCTTTTCCCCAATGGTTGCCTTAACAATTACTTCCTTTCCCTCATAAGCCACTACCTCTATAGAGCCCGCGACCTGGCTGACAATCAATTTTCCAGGGCTCCCAGGATTACTTAATGGAACAGTAAACAAGTCTACACTCTTCTCCTGTGCATTTCCCATATAGGCGCATACCGCGATGATCAAAACGAAAATATATTTTAGCTGCTTCATGATTTCTTAAAATTTATATGTTGTTGTATTATATTTTTTGATGTATAAATCGATGCTATATTTTTTTGACAAACACGTTCCCATTAAAGGTTTCAAACTTAAAATCCGTATCCCCAGCACCTATCTGCATTACCGGGAACGCTTCATATTTAAATTTTGCCCGACCTTCATTTGCGGTCTTTTTGGTGTCCGTGTACTGTTTGCTAATATCAAAATCCGTGAATAATTCGCCATTAAAACTCTTGAAGGAAATGGCGGCGGATAGCACCTTTCTAAACCTCACATTGATATCCCCGTTCAACGAATAGTATTCCGATGCCTCCACAGGATTAGTGGCATAGGTAATGTCCACGTCCCCATTGATACAGTGCACTTTTGTTTTTCCCTCAACATTAGTAAGTGCAATGGCCCCATTAATATTGTTCACTTTTAAGGACTTGCCTGACGTATTTTTTATGCTGATATCGCCCTCGTTAACGGTACTCACATTTAAATTGGCTTTCGTTGGCACCTTGACCTTAAAACTCAATTTGTGCTGGTAAGGCGGTTCCCGATTGTCATTACAACAATTGAACTTGAATCCCTCTTCATGAAATTTGAAGTAGGGCGATTTTGGGCGCAGGATAATCCTGTCCTGTTCTTTTATTATGCCCAGTTCCAGTTCTTGCTTTCCAAGCATTAAGGTTTCATCGGTATCCGCAAAAATTTCTCGCTTAACTTCAATTAAAATAGCGTCACCGCTATGGGCTTCCACGGTAACCGGACCAAAAATATTGGTGATGACCAAAGTACTCTTGGACGGTGCGTCCGTAAACTTCAATTCTTTTTTGATAACCTCTTCAAAATGTTTTTGGGTAAACCCATAGTGTCCGTAAAACAAAAGGACAATCGCGTAAATGATAATTTTATGTTTCATTTTAAGCATTTTATGTGGCCTGATTAGGACCAACTGTTCGTAATTTGACTGTGCCAACTATGGCGATTTTCTTAAATGATATTGCTGTATCTAGATAATGGAGGCTATGGTCTCCTCTATTTTTTTCTTTACCGTAGTATCCAATTCTTTTTCTTGTAACAATTGTTTAAAAGGTGCTATGGATTTTTTTTCTTCCAAAGCCAACATTAAATTGGCCAGGGTAACCTGTATGATTGGAGATTCTTGGTTTGGAATGGATTGTATCAATCCTTGACGCACGGTAGGATTGTCCACATAATTCGTCAAGGACGCTATAGCAGCCAACCTAACATTGACATTGGTGTCCTTATTCAAGGTTTTTAGCAATGCCGTAATTACCGTGGCATCTACATTGGTGATCTTATTGATTTCACTTACCCCTTCCAAACGTTTACTGGCAGAGGGTTGGTCCAACAAGGTCAACACCAACTTCTCCCGCACTTCCGTGACTTCTTCCGCCGCTACCGAGATCCCCGGTTGTTGCTGCACATTTTTTGTTAGCACATAGCCCGCTCCAAGACCTATGGCCATAAAAACCATAGCATAAGCCAATTGTGGTCTAAACAACCAATCTAGTAATGCCTTAAAGGATGTAGTAAGCTTCCCGGGGCTCTCCGCTTTTTCCATTTCCCTTCCCAAGAGTTCAAAAAACTGTTGATCCATGCGATCCGAAGGTTCTGGAACTTCAAATTGGTCCATCCCTTTCCAAGAAGATTCAAGAGCTTTTAAAGTATCCCTGTATTCTTCATGTTGCTCTAACAAAGACTCCAATTGCTGTATCCCTTCTTCATTTAGTTCCCCTCTTAAATAAGCAACAGCTAAAATTTCAAAATTGCTATTCTCCATAACCCTATTGTATTTGCATTTTTTCAAATGCGTTCCTTAAGTCGTTCAATGCGCGATGGGCCTTTACTTTTGCCGCTCCTTCAGAACAACCCAGAACCGCACCTATTTCACTAAACTTCATTGCTTTGTATTTGCTCAATATTAAGATCTCCCGTTTTTCCATGGGCAAACTGTGCATGGCCCTGTGTAACTGGACTATCGTGTCTTCTTTGTCCATATTATCAAATTGGGAAGTATCATCCTCCAATTTGTAGGCTATGGCGGCAACATCGGTTTGGTTCCTGTTGTTTTTGTTCGCCTTATGGTAATCATAGTTTATATTTCTTGCCGTTCTAAACATCCACGCCATAAAAGACCCATCTCCGGCATAAGATCCTTTGTACTTTAACATCCGTATAAAAACATTCTGCACCAAATCCTCACTGGTCATTGGATCGTTCCCCAGATTGTAGAAAAATCCGAAGAGCCTTTTTTTATGTCGCTCGTAAAGCAAACCCAGCTTATCCACTTCGCCGGATTTTACTTTTAACATTAATGCGTTGTCGGTTAGTTGATGCATTTCTAATGTAGTTGTTAAAGGAAATACTGCCCTTTTATCAAATGGTTACAAAATGTATCGCTTTTTTTTGTTTGATTAGGATTTAGGGACTTAAAATCATTGGCAAGGCTCAACGAATTTTTTGATTATTTTTGTTCGGATTTTAAAAACCCATACATGCAATACAAAAGGATACTTTTAAAACTTAGTGGTGAAGCGTTAATGGGGGAACAACAATATGGTATTGATGCGAACCGGTTAATAGAGTATGCAGAAGACATCAAGGCCGTAGTGGAGACAGGTGTAGAACTTGCTATCGTTATTGGTGGGGGAAACATTTTTAGGGGCTTAAAAGGCGCCAGCGAAGGTATGGACCGGGTTCAAGGGGACCATATGGGCATGCTTGCAACGGTCATCAACAGTTTAGCCTTACAAAGTGCCTTGGAAAATGTTGGGGTAGAAACCAGGGTACAATCTGCCATAAAAATCAACGAAGTATCCGAACCTTTTATAAGAAGAAGGGCCATGCGCCATTTGGAAAAAGGAAGAGTCGTCATTTTTGGAGGAGGAACCGGAAACCCGTATTTTACAACGGATTCTGCAGCAGTTTTGCGTGCTATAGAGATAAAAGCGGATGTGATTTTAAAGGGAACCCGCGTAGACGGTATCTATACCGCCGACCCGGAAAAAGATAAATCGGCCACCAAGTTTGAAACCTTATCTTTCCAAGATGTATTGACCAAGGGGCTTAAAGTAATGGATACTACGGCTTTTACGCTTAGCCAAGAAAATGAATTGCCTATCGTGGTTTTTGACATGAATACCCGTGGCAACCTCATGAAATTGATTTCTGGGGAAAACATTGGTACCGTAGTCAATAATTAAGTTTTGGCATACTAATTGGTCTTTTTGAACTAAAATTTTTGAACATGAACGAAGAAGTTAAATTTATACTGGACACCACCAAAGAGAGTATGGACGCTGCCATGCAACATCTGGAAAAAGCATTTATCAAAATTAGGGCCGGTAAGGCCAGCCCGGCAATGCTTTCAACGGTCAATGTAGACTACTACGGTTCTCAAACGCCCTTATCCCAAGTAGCGAACATCAACACACCGGATGCACGTACCATCTCCGTTCAACCCTGGGAAAAAAGCATGCTCCAAGAAATAGAGACCGCCATTATGAACGCCAATATCGGTTTTAACCCCATGAACAATGGCGATATGGTCATCATAAACGTTCCGCCACTAACCGAGGAACGTCGTCGCGATTTGGTAAAACAGGCCAAAGCAGAGGCAGAAGATGCCAAGGTAAGCATTAGAAGTGCCAGACAAGACGCCAACAAAGAACTTAAGAGCTTGGAAATATCAGAGGATTTACGGAGCAATGGCGAAGTCGATGTGCAAACACTTACGGATACCTTTATTAAAAATGTAGATAGCACTTTTGAGGTAAAAGAAGCGGAGATAATGAAGGTATAGCTTGTTTTAAGCATTACCTGCACTAGGTTCACTACCAATCATTTTCTACCTTTGCGGCCAATTCAACGTACATGATCAAAGGGCTTTTTCAAGGATTTTGGCACGGACTGGCACGTCTGATTCTTCGCAATAGGGTTATCATCCTCTTACTTATCATTGGAACTACCATTTTTATGGGGCTGCAATGGAAGCACATGCGATTCTCCAATACCGAAGCCAATGTATTGCCGGATGACCATCCGGAGACCGTTCAATATGACGAATTTGTAAGCCTTTTTGGGCAAGAGGACAATGCCATAGTCCTTGCCGTAAGGGACTCTTTGCTCTTTGAACCGGATAACTTTAACCGTTGGAACAAACTAAGCAAGCAGTTTTTGGCGGTCCCCGAGATTGACTTTGTTGTTGCCATAGATAACCTACAGGAACTTAAAAAGGACCAAGAAAAACAGGAGTTCGTGTTGGAACCTTTGGTGACGGAAGCCCCGACAACCAAGGAAGAGGTGTTGGCCATTAAAAACCACCTCTTTGAAAACATGCCCTTTTACGATAACCTTATTTTCAATGCCAAAAGCGGTACGGTGCGTACCGTGCTCTATTTGGATAAGGACATCTTAAATACATCTGTGCGGAACGAGTTTATTCTTAACGATCTGGAAAGTTTGGTCCGCAACTTTGAAAAAGAGACGAATTTGGATGTGAGGGTTTCCGGCATGCCATACATCAAGACATGGAATTCCAAAATCATCATCGATGAAATTGGAAATTTCATTCTTGCGGCACTAGTAGTAACTTCCGTGATTTTCTTTTTCTTTTTTAGAAGTTTTAGGGCGACGTTCATTTCCATGTGCGTAGTCATCATTGGCGTAATGTGGGCCTTTGGGATATTAGGGCTTTTTCAATATGAAATTACCATTTTAACGGCCTTGATTCCTCCTTTGATTATTGTTATCGGTATTCCAAACTGTATTTTTTTAATCAACAAGTACCAGCAAGAAGTTAAAAAACATGGCAATCAAGCATTATCCCTCCAACGGGTGATTGCCAAGGTGGGGAATGCCACATTGATGACCAACGTAACTACGGCCTTGGGGTTTGCCACCTTTATTCTTTTGGATAGCGACCTTCTCAAAGAATTTGGTATTGTAGCCTCCATCAACATTCTTTGCATCTTCTTGCTCTCTTTATTGATCATTCCTATCATCTATAGCTTTATGTCCATCCCAAAGGACAAACACCTAAAGCACCTTCGTAAAAAGTGGATCGATCGTTTTGTAAGTTGGATGGAACACGTGGTGCGCAATCACCGTATCGCTGTATATATCACTTCAATTTCCGTTTTGGTCTTGAGTATCATTGGTATTTATCAAATTGAAATAACGGGTAGTAGAATAGAAGACCTTCCCAAGGATGCCAAATTTTTTAAGGATATCCGCTTTTTTGAAGAAGAGTTTGATGGCATTATGCCCGTGGAAGTGGTGGTGGACACCAAACGAAAAAACGGAGTTTTAAAGCCCGCCACCTTGAGAAGAATGAACCAACTGGCCAATGAAATTGATGAAACCCCAGAACTTTCCAAACCGGTTTCCGTGGTCAATTTGGTCAAATATTCCAAACAGGCCTTTTACAACGGTATCCCAAAATATTACCAATTACCCACATCACAAGAGAATACGTTCATTATGGATGTGGCCAGAAAATCTGCGGAAAACGGAAATCTATTGCAAAGTTTTGTGGACAGTACCGGCCAGATTGCAAGAATGACCACTTTTATGCGCGATGTTAAAACCACCCGCATGGAAGAAATTGAGGAGGACCTTATTGCGTCCATTTCTAAAATCTTTCCAAAGGAACGCTACAATGTTTATATGACGGGTAAAGCCTTACTTTTTTTAAAAGGCACCAAGTATCTAACCAAGAATCTACTCCTCTCCTTGGCCTTTGCCATTGGATTGATATCCTTGTTTATGGCCTATCTCTTTCGCTCCTTTAGAATGATTTTGATTTCCTTGGTGCCCAACCTGCTGCCATTGGTCATTACCGCCGGGCTCATGGGCTACCTTGGCGTACCCATAAAACCTTCGACCATTCTGGTGTTTAGCATCGCCTTTGGGATTTCCGTAGACGATACCATCCACTTTTTAGCCAAATACCGGCAGGAGCTTAGCGCCAATAAATGGCAGATTAAAAAATCTGTTTACAATGCGCTTAGGGAAACCGGGGTGAGCATGTTTTATACGTCCATTGTACTTTTCTTTGGGTTTTCCGTCTTTATAATTTCCAGTTTTGGAGGCACAAAAGCCTTGGGTGGCTTGGTATCCGCAACCCTACTTTTTGCCATGTTGGCCAATCTCATTCTGTTGCCCTCTTTATTGTTATCCTTGGAACGAAGCATTGCCAATAAACAAGTCCTTAAAAAGCCACAAATAGACATTCTGCCAAAAGGCGATGAAAAGGCCAGAGGCAAGTAGTTTTTTTGCCTTCCTTTTTTACAAAAAGCTATCTTTGCCCCTTAATTTAGAAGTAACAAACAATGGCTAGCATTTCTGTAAAGGAACTTTTGGGCACCACTCCCAAACAACAGGAGGTAGAAATCGACGGTTGGGTAAGAACGTTTAGAAGCAATAGGTTTATCGCCTTAAATGATGGTTCAACCATTAATAATATACAATGCGTGGTCGATTTTGAGAATTTTGATGAAAATCTAATCAAATCGATAACCACCGGTGCTGCTATAAAAGTCAAGGGAATTCTAGTGGAAAGCCAAGGGCGAGGGCAGAATGTCGAAGTCCAGGCAAATGACATCGCTATCCATGGCGAAGCCGATGCGGACACTTATCCTATACAACCCAAAAAGCACTCCTTTGAATTTTTAAGGGAAAAAGCGCATTTACGGGTAAGGACCAACACTTTTTCCGCAGTGATGCGGCTTCGTTCCGCTTTGTCGTATGCCGTGCATACGTATTTTCAGCAAAATGGTTTTTACTATTTCCATGCACCGATCATCACAGGATCCGATGCCGAGGGAGCGGGAGAAATGTTTCGTGTTACCGCATTGGACCCCAAGTCTCCCCCGCTGGATGAGGACGGGGAAGTAAATTATAAAGAAGATTTTTTTGGCAAGGAAACCAATTTGACGGTATCCGGTCAATTGGAGGCTGAGGCTTATGCGATGGGACTTGGCAAGGTATACACCTTTGGCCCTACCTTTAGGGCAGAAAACTCCAATACCTCCCGTCATTTGGCGGAATTTTGGATGATCGAGCCGGAAATGGCCTTTTTTGACCTTAACGATAATATGGACTTGGCCGAGGACTTTATCAAATGGGTTTTAAAATACGTGCTGGACAACTGTCAAGAAGATCTTGCATTTTTAGAAAAGCGATTGCTGGATGAGGAGAAAACCAAGCCCCAAGCAGAGCGAAGCGATATGGCCCTTATTGAAAAACTTCGTTTTGTGGCGGATAATGACTTTAAAAGGGTTTCGTATACGGAAGCCATACAGATATTGCGAAATAGCAAACCGAACAAGAAAAAGAAATTTGAATATCTTATTGATGAATGGGGTGCCGATTTGCAGAGTGAACACGAACGCTATTTGGTAGAAAAGCATTTTAAATGTCCGGTCATCCTTTTCGATTATCCGGCTAAAATAAAGGCCTTCTATATGCGCTTGAACGAAGACGGCAAAACAGTCCGGGCCATGGATGTGTTGTTTCCCGGTATTGGGGAGATCGTAGGGGGTTCCCAACGTGAGGAACGTTTAGAAGTCTTACAACAGAAAATGCAAGAGCTAGGTATCGAAGAGGAAGAACTTTGGTGGTACTTGGACCTTAGAAAATTTGGGACGGCCGTACACAGCGGTTTTGGACTCGGTTTTGAGCGCTTGGTGCAATTTGCAACGGGCATGGGCAACATCCGCGATGTAATACCATTTCCAAGAACGCCGCAGAATGCAGCGTTTTAAATGATTTCTTTAACTTTATAGGTAAGGAACCATCCATATGCTAAAGCAACACTTACAGTTTAAGCTCTCCCAAAAGCTTTCTCCACAGCAAATACAGTTAATGAAACTGATCCAACTCCCTACACAGGCGTTTGAGCAGCGACTTAAACAAGAGCTGGAAGAAAACCCAGCTTTGGAAAGTGGAAAAGAGCAGAACGAAACCTTGGATGATCCCTACGAAGAAACTTTTGACGATGCGGCGGATAGTGAGTCGATCGCCGCGGAAGACATCAATATTGATGATTATCTGAGTGATGATGAAATTCCAGAATATAGGACCCAGACCAGCAATTATAGTGCGGACGATGATGAAAAGAGCGTTCCCTATGCTGCCGGTATTTCCTTCAACCAATACCTCATCAACCAATTGAACACCGTATACCTCACGGATGAACAATGGGCCATTGCGGAATTTTTGGTGGGCAGTGTTGATGAGAGCGGGTATATTCGAAGGCCGTTAACCGATATTACGGATGACCTGGCCTTTACCCAAAATATCTATACGGATGAAAACGCTATAAAAAATGTCCTTAAAGTAGTCCAAGAATTAGACCCCCCAGGTGTAGCGGCCCGGAGTTTGGATGAATGCCTCATTATCCAATTAGAGCGCAAACAACCCACCGCTTCGATTACGCTTGCTATCGAAATCATAAAGAAATCCTTTGAGCAGTTTACCAAAAAACACTACAGCAAACTGCTTTCCAAATATGACATTGCCGAGGAGCAGCTCAAAGAAGCCATTTCGGAAATTGAAAAGCTGAATCCCAAACCGGGCGGTTCCTATGCCGGAAATACCAGAATGATAGAACACGTGGTACCCGATTTTTCCATTAAAATTGTGGATGGGGAACTGGAGTTGACCCTTAACGGTCGTAACGCCCCGGAACTTCATGTTTCCAAGGACTATAGCAATATGTTGAAAGGCTATAAGGACAGTAAGGAAAAGTCCAAATCCCAGAAGGACACCGTGTTGTTCATCAAACAAAAACTGGATGCGGCAAAGTGGTTTATTGATGCCATCAAACAGCGACAACAAACCCTTTTCATTACGATGAATTCCATCATGAACTATCAAAAAGAGTATTTTTTGACAGGTGATGAACGCAAACTTCGTCCAATGATCCTAAAGGATATTGCCGATGAAATACAAATGGACGTATCCACCGTTTCAAGGGTTGCCAATAGCAAGTATGTGGACACTCCCTATGGCACCAAGCTCATTAAGGAGTTCTTTTCGGAATCCATGAAAAATGATCAAGGCGAAGACGTATCTACTAGGGAGATCAAAAAAATATTGGAGACGGTCATTGGGGAAGAAGAAAAGAAAAAACCCCTCACCGATGATAAATTGGCCAAGATGCTCAAGGAAAAAGGCTACCCTATTGCGCGACGTACCGTTGCCAAGTACAGGGAACAACTGGGAATACCTGTTGCGCGGTTAAGAAAGCAAATCTAATGAACGCTTTTCTACGGTCTTTCTCCTATATTTTTCATCCCCTATTTATCCCCATTGGTGGTACGCTGGCTTATTTTTTGATTACGCCTACCTTTGTTTCCTTAGAACAACAAAGCGGCAACATTCTTCCCATATTCATCTTAACGGTAATCATTCCCATTATATTCTTTTTGATTTTAAAGAATCTAGGCCTGATCAGCTCCATATTTACACCTTCTTTAAAGGAAAGACGTTACCCCTTGGTAATTGGCATCTTGTTGAACCTCATGGTCGTTTACAAAGTGATTCCCCAGAATTACATCCATGAAATTTATTTTTTCTTTGTCGGGCTCATTATAGCACTCACATCCGTTTTCTTGCTGTTATTTTTAAAAGTGAAGACAAGTGTACACTTGTTAGGGATGAGCAGTCTTATGATGTTCCTAATTGGCCTAAGCATCCATTTTGAGGTCAACATCACTTTTGCCATTGCATTAATCACCATTTGCACGGGTCTTGTGGCAACTTCAAGATTATATATGAAAGCGCACTCCAAAACAGAACTTCTTATCGGGGTTTTGATAGGATTTACGTCCCAGTTGGTGTTGTTACGCTATTGGTTATAGAATGTAGAATATGAGCCCAACGGTAAAGGGTTTAATAGCAATAGGGGTGTTATCCAAGGTAGCGCCTTCCAATATGGGATTTAGGGCGTAATACAGCTGTATGTTCCAGGTATTGTAGCCAAAATTTAGGGTGAAGCCATACTGCCACGGCTCAATATCCGTATTCCGAAAACTGGATTTATCATCATTGGCGACAAACTTGGAACGTCTGGAGAACAGGTAAGCGGCTTTAAAACCTCCGTAGATTCTCCAAAACTTATAGTCGACCGGATTGGAATTTCTCCAGCGAATTTCAAAAGGAAACTCCACGGCATGGGTTTCCAATTTGCTACGGTCAAAATCGGCATCCTCCACAATCCCATAGGAGATAATCCCATCTGTATTCGTAGCTTGGATGTTACTATAATAGGAATTCACCCCATAACCAAAGCCTAGGCCCAATCCAAAATTACGTTCTTGGTTTAATGGAATATCCTTGATAAAACCCAATTGAATGGAATACGAAAAATTCCGAAGCGTCGTATTTTCCGGTAAGTCAAGCAAAAAATTATAGGCTACCCCGGCATAAAACTGATCTTCAAAATACCTAGGGTTCCCTAAGCTATCGTTTACCTCTGCCGGCTCTTGACCAAGGCATAGGCTTACAAAGCCCATACAAACCAACAAAAGAAACTGCCTTCTAAACATGGGTACAAATTAAGGCATTAATAACAAATCTTAATAATCGAATGAGTGATTGCAGGTATTAAAGATTTGCCAGCACCTCGCCATCCAGGGTAGCGTAGTTGATTTTAAGGAGACTTATGGCCCGCAACTTTGCTTTAATATCGGCAACTATTCCCATTCCTACGGTTTTATCGACCTTTAAAGAAACTGTGGCCTTTCTTCTGTTATGCTCTGCCATTTTGTTGAGCATCCCTAAAACATACCCTTGTAGCTCATCTACACGGATAAATTTCCCTTCCAGTTGTATTTGAGGTTCCATGCCTACTTCTCCTTGGTATTTCTGTAAAGGCTTTCCAATACGCAATTCTATGATTCCATTGCTACTTTTCAATTCCACTGCTTCTGTAGCATTAGGTAAGGTATTCTCTACTAATAAATTGGTGTCCTTTATAACCGTTACCGTCATAAAAAAGAACAATAAAATAAATACAATATCGGGCAAGGACGTAGTAGAAACCGCTGGTAGGGCGCGAAACTTCTTTTTAGATTTTCTCATGTGGATTGTTATTTTCGTTAGCATTTGACTCGATTATCTTTTGTGGAAACAACCCTTGTATCTGCTTGATTTGTTTCTTTAGTATTTCCTTTTCCGTAGGCGTCGTTTTTTCATCGTAAAATCTTTGCTCCATAGCTACATAACCTTCTCCAAAGGCGTTTAAGGATTCCCTATTTCTTAACCCGTTATAAGCGGCAACCAACTCATTCTGCACAGCAATATATGTTCCGTACGAAGTAGCCCTTGTATGCTCCAAATAAATGATTGCCTTATGGGGGTTATCCGACGAATCCGAAGCTCTATCTCCTTTACAATAGTCACAATAATCCGCAGCACCCTTTATAATTCCGCCATTGTCCAAAAACGCAGTTGTCCTATGTTTTAAGTCGGCCAATTCCAATACCTCCCCTTCGACCAGCAATTGGTTGGCATCATTCAGCTGTACGCGAAACACGTTTCGTTCATGCACTACTATCTCAGGAATGTCCTGATCTGGTGGTAATAGGCGATTCAATCCCTCATCCGTTTCTAAAGTGGTGGTAACCAAAAAGAAGATTAGGAGCAGAAAGGCAATATCTGCCATAGAACCGGCATTTACTTCTGGAACTTGATTGTTAATAGGCATGATAGCTGTTTTACATATTTTATTACGCAATCAAGAACCTACTTTTAAACACTAAACCAAAACTAGAATGAGTGAACCGTGTATTTGAATGCGCGAAAACACCATCACCTCACATTCATGAAAGTTTTTAACGTGCTTGATAATGGGAATTTAAACTTGCCTGCCGTACGGCAAGTTGCCCCAAGTCTTACTTTAAATAAAAATATGGCGTAGGCAAGTTCAACTTAGTGCCATAAAAAAAGCCTTGAACCGTAATTCAAGGCTTTTAATTTTATTAAAAACTAAAGTAAGTAAACTTCTTAATTTAAGTTATTAAAGGCATCCCCTTCCGAGGTCGTATAATTTACCTTCAAGGCGTTTACTTTTCTCAATTCAAGTTTGATATCGGATATGAGGCCCATGTTGGCATCACTATCTACCTTTAAAGCCGTAGTCAATACGTTTTGCAACTCTTGTGGCTTTTTGGCCCTTTCCTCAAGAATGTAGGAACCAACATCACCAACATTTGCAAACTTATCGTTCAACTGAATCCTTGTTTCCGTACCATATACATTCTGGTATTCCCTAGTAGGCTTCCCAGCAAAAATGTAGATAATCCTATCCTTTTTCTCCAATTTCTTGGTCTGATTTGCCGTAGGCAAATTGTTCTCTACCATGATAGAACTGTCCTTCATGGTTGTTACCGTCATAAAGAAGAACAACAACATGAACACAATATCCGGTAACGATGCTGTAGATACCGCCGGTAAATCACCATCTTTTTTCTTAGCAAACTTAGCCATCTAAATCAATTTTATTGGTTAGTTAGAGGTTTCTGCCTCAGATAATTTCTGTGGGAACAACTCTTGGATACGTCTTACTTTATCCTTTAATTCATCCCTAGTATCTTTTGGCGTCTCCGGGTTTAAATACTCCGCTTCCATTTTAACAAAGTCGATGTTGTACAAACGCTGTGACTCTCTATTCCTTAAGTCATTATATGCACCAACCAATTCGTTCTGAACGGTGATATAGGTGGAATACTTAGTTTCCCTATCATTCTTCAATGATATAATTGCTTTAGAAGGATTATCCGACGAAGTAATATCCCGCTTACCTTCACAGTAATTACAATATTCAGGACTACCCTGTGCCGCGCCACCATTATCCAAAAAGGCAACTGCCGCCTCCCTTAAATTTTTGATGTCCATAATCTTCTCTTCCACCAAAAGCTGACCGTTCTTATTGATATTTACGGTAAAGATATTCTTCTCCTTAATTACCGGAGGCTCTTCCGTGGGTGGTTCTATGGGAGGAAGCATCCTATCCAGTCCAGAATCCGTATCTATGGTAGTAGTTACCAAGAAAAAGATAAGTAACAGGAAAGCAATGTCCGCCATGGAACCAGCGTTAACCTCTGGTGCTCCTTTTCTTCTAGGCATAATTTAAGTTTTTATTTTCCTAATATTCTTTTAAATCCTGGTACGATCATTAGGACCACCGCTACTGCGGTCATCATAAAGAAAACGTTCAATAGCATACCAATGGTCTTTACAGTACTTGCGGTAGGTTGGATTTCCTTTCCATCAAATGTATTTACCACAGCATCTGCTTCTTCCCCACTGGAAAGTGCATAACCTACAATAAACAGTATGACAAGACCGCCAATGGCGAATAACGCTTTTTTAAGTCCTCCTGGACTAGTAAGCATTTTTTTAAGTCCGAAAAACAATGCCAACGCACTTGCTGCAATCAATAGAAGCCATGTCAACAAAAACATAAAATCAATTGATCCGCTATCAATTGCTGCAGGATCATCACCGGATGGCATAAAGAAGAAACTCAATGCCGCAGCAATCACTCCAATAACAATTAATACAATCTTTAATATTTTTTGCATGATTCGATAGTTTTAAATGTTATCAATTACTTTTTATGGGCAGCCAACATATCAATCAAAGAGATTGAAGAGTCTTCCATATCATTTACAATACTATCAATCTTAGCAATAATGTAGTTGTAGAAAATTTGAAGGATAATCGCAGTAATCAAACCAAAAACCGTAGTCAAAAGTGCTACTTGGATATCACCTGCAATAAGAGATGCACTCAAGTTACCAACTGCTGCAATCTTCTGGAATGCCTGAATCATACCAATTACCGTTCCCATGAACCCAAGCATGGGTGCAATAGCGATAAACAAAGACAACCAAGAAACATTCTTCTCTAATTGTCCCATCTGGACACCCCCATAAGAAACCACAGCTTTTTCAGCAGATTCCAAACCTTCACCTACACGGTCAAGACCTTGGTAAAAGATAGAGGCAACAGGGCCTTTTGTATTTCTGCACACTTCTTTAGCAGCTTCTACGCCACCGGATGCTAGCGCATCTTCTACTTGTTGCTTCAATTTAGCGGAATTGGTACTTGCCATATTAAGGTAAATAATACGCTCAATAGCAACGGCCAATCCTAAAATTAAACATAACAATACGATACCCATAAATGCTGGACCACCTTGTATGAACTGTTCTTTTAATACTTGAGTAAACCCTTTGCTTTCTTCCGCCCCGTCCTGTAACATAGCGGCAGATGCTGTAGTAGTACCTAAGATAAACATTCCGGCAGTAGCCAGAGTAAAGGATATTTTTTTCATCGTGTTCAAACTTAAAATTAGTTAGTTAATAATGTTAAAGATATAAAAATTTCGCAATTAATGAATTAATGAAAAGAAGCAGAGAGGAAGGGATTCGAACCCTCGATACACTTTTGGTGTATACACACTTTCCAGGCGTGCGCCTTCGACCACTCGGCCACCTCTCTAATTTTCATAGTTAGGTCGCCCAATTAACAAAAAAATAATTAGTTAAAGAAATTATGGGAGTTAATTTTCCTGCATTTCTCCCCGTAGGGCCGTCTCAAATACGGTCTTGAACAAAGCATCCGTTATTCCCGCGCCAACTAAGTACATGGCCTTGGCCAAGGCTGCTTCCGTAGTAATATCTTTACCATCAATAAGTTGTATTTGCGAAAGCTTTTTACTCGTCTCATAATGCCCCATAATAACACTGCCTCCAGCGCACTGTGTAACATTAATTATATGTAGCCCATTTTTTATGGCATTCCCTAAAGCAGTAATGAACCAATCTGCGGTTGGTGCGTTACCCGCCCCATAGGTTTCCAAAACCAAAACCTTTAGATTGGGAGTTCCCAATACCGCATCCAACAGATTTTTTGTAATCCCGGGAAATAGTTTGAGTACCCCCACATTGGCATCCATTTGGGTATGGACTTCCAATTTCTTTCCATTTTTTTTTGCTTTAAGCAAATAGGGGTGTTGGATCTTTAAATTGACCCCAGATTCCACCAGAGGTGGGTAATTGGGGGAACTAAAGGCTTCAAAATGTTCCGCGTTGATCTTAGTGGTTCTGTTACCCCGATATAATTTATACTCAAAATAAAGACAGACCTCCTGTATGACAGGCTTCCCCATCTTTTGTAGTGCTGCAATCTGTATGGAGGTAATTAAATTTTCTTTGGCATCGGTCCTTAGATCCCCAATAGGGAGCTGGGAGCCGGTAAAAATTACGGGCTTTGATAAATGCTCCAGCATAAAACTCAATGCCGCCGCGGAATAACTCATGGTATCACTGCCGTGAAGAACCACAAATCCATCAAAATCCGAATAGTTCTCCTTGATTAGCAATGCCATCTCCACCCAATATTCCGGATTCATGTTCGAAGAGTCTATAGGGGTCTTAAACGTTCTACTTGAAATACGACAGGTAAGTTGCTCCAGCTCCGGTATGTTGTTCAACAACTCTTGAAAATTGTAGGCTTTGAGTGCATTGGACTGGTAGTCCTTTACCATACCTATGGTCCCACCGGTATAAATCAATAAAATTTTAGGTGTATATCCCATAATCATATGTTAAATGCCAAAAACGACTTTTGAATTCTGGGTAGTTGTATGGGCAATGGTTTTTTGGTCCAAACCGTATAAGGTTGCCAGTCTTTCCAACACCTTAATAATATAGGCACTCTCATTACGCTTACCGCGATAGGGTGCCGGAGCCAAATATGGGGCATCCGTCTCCAAAACGACATGCTCCAAATCAATTTCGTGCAAAAACTGGTCTATCTTTCCATTCTTAAAGGTAGCGACACCGCCAATACCCAATTTCATACCATACTGAATGGCTTTTTGTGCCTGGGCCTTATCCCCAGTAAAACAATGGAAAATTCCCCGAAGCCGCGGTCCTTTTTCTTGTTCCAAAACTTCAAAAACCTCATCGAATGCCTCCCGACAATGAATGACTATGGGAAGGCCATGTTCTTTGGCCAATTGAATCTGCACAAGAAAGGCATCCTGCTGCTGCTTTAAAAAGGTTTTGTCCCAATATAAATCGATCCCTATTTCCCCAATAGCATAAAATTTTGACTTGGCCAGCTGTTCTTTTACATGGGACAATTCTTCCAGATAATTTTCTTTCACATGGGTTGGATGCAGTCCCATCATCAAAAACACATTGTCCGGGTATTTGCTTTGCAAGCTATACATTGCTTCGGTATAGGTAGAATCTATAGCCGGCACAAAAAAGCGTTCCACGCCTACTTCTAAAGCCCTTTGCATCATAGCATCTTGGTCGTCGTCAAAAGCTTCGCTATATAAATGGGTATGGGTATCCGTTACTATCATGCTGCAAAAATAGGTTTATCTTTACGAACCCCCATATGGGGTCTTTATGAAAATTGGGGATGTTGAAGGTGCTTACCCCCTGCTGATTTATTAAACTATTGTAAATGAAGTCGCTCAAAAAAATCTTGTCAAAACGGGGATATACCAAAATACCTTTGGTCCTTTCGCAGACCAACCATTTCGAAATCATGGCCAAAATAAACGGGGTTTCAGGCCGATTTATACTAGATACCGGAGCTTCCAACACTTGCATAGGAATGGACAAAATAAGTTACTTTAACCTATTGTCCGAAGCATCTGAAACCAAGGCAGCCGGAGCCGGAGCTTCCGAAATGGAAACCTTGGTCTCCAAACATAACAGTATTGCGTTGGGCGAATGGTTTCGTAAAAAACAGAACATCGTGCTTTTTGACCTTGTCCATGTAAACGAAGCATTGACCAACCACAAGGTGCTCCCGGTTGATGGTATTATTGGCGCGGATATCCTTAAGAAAGGAAAAGCTATTATTGACTACGACAAAAAGCTGCTTTATTTAAAGCTAAAGCAAGGTGCTTCAGAGAAAAAAAATAACCTGTCCAAATAAAATCCGAACAGGTTATTTCAATTTATGGTATTGTTTTTTACAATTCCAGTGCTTTCTCAACAGCGCCGCCCATAAGTAATTCTTCAGGACTTTCCAGTGCCTCCTTAACGGCAACCAAGAAGCCTACCGATTCTTTACCATCAATAATTCTATGATCATAGGAAAGTGCTACGTACATGATAGGTGCAATGGCAACGGCCCCATTCTTTACTATTGGACGTTCCACAATGTTATGCATTCCTAGGATGGCACTTTGAGGAGGATTGATTATCGGCGTGGAGAGCATGGAACCAAACACACCTCCATTGGTAATGGTAAAGGTTCCCCCAGTCATTTCATCGACGGTAATCTCCCCTTCCCTAGCCCGTATGGCCAATCGTTTTACTTCCGCTTCCACACCCCTAAAGGTCAGGTTTTCCGCGTTGCGGATTACGGGTACCATAAGCCCCTTAGGGCCGGAAACCGCGATACTAATGTCACAGAAATCATAGGTGATCATTTCCTTACCGTCAATCATGGAATTTACCGCTGGATACAGTTCCAAGGCACGTACGACCGCTTTGGTAAAGAAGGACATAAACCCTAGACTTACCCCATGTTTTCCTTTAAAGGTTTCCTTATATTTTTTGCGAAGCTCAAAAATAGGCGACATGTCCACTTCATTAAAAGTGGTCAACATGGCGGTTTCATTTTTTGCGGATACCAAACGTTCGGCCACCTTTCTGCGCAACATGGATAGCTTAGAGCGCGATTCACCCCTACTTCCGCCCGTTGGTGTTCCCATGGACGGCACGGCTTTTACCGCATCTTCCTTGGTGATTCTACCATCACGTCCCGTTCCGGAAACGGAAGCTGCTTGAATGCCTTTCTCATCCAAAATCTTTTTGGCCGCTGGCGATGGGGTACCGGATGCGTAGGTTTCTTTTTTACTATCGGGTTTGGGTGCTTCTTCTTTCTTTGGAGCCTCCTTTACTTCTTCTTTTGCAGCTGGCGCCGCATCACCTTCCGGTTTTGCAGCACTGGTATCGATCAAACAAACCACTTCCCCAACGGCTATCGCATCACCTTCCTCTGCCTTAAGGGTAATAATACCACTTTGCTCGGCCGGTAATTCCAAGGTTGCCTTATCCGAATCCACTTCTGCAATGGCTTGGTCTTTTTCAACATAATCGCCGTCTTGCACTAGCCATTCCGCTATTTCTACCTCTGTAATGGACTCTCCCGGTGATGGGACTTTCATTTCTAGAATCATCGTATCTAAACTTTAGTATCGCTTTTTTTATTTTCTTCTGTCAAAATTATCTTTGGTCTTATCAAAAACATAGGCTATGACCCCTGCATGTCTTCTTTGGGAACGCACCGCACTACCTGCGGCAGGAGCACCGTAAAACCTACGTGAGGCTACCCTAAAATTCTTGGCTTCCTCAAAATGCATAAGTAAATGACCCCAGGCACCCATATTACGAGGTTCTTCTTGCGCCCAGACAATATCATCAGCATGCTTGTACTTCTTAAGCACTTCCTGCATTTGCGCTGTTGGCAAGGGGAACAATTGCTCCAAACGTACCAAAGCCACATCATCCCTTTCCAACTCCTCTTGCTTGGCCAATAGATCGTAATAGAATTTTCCGGTACAGAAAACCAAGGTCTTTATCTTGTCCGCCTTCGCATTGGCGTCATCTATCAATTCCATAAAACTTCCCGTAGCCAGTTCTTCCTTGGTAGAAACCACTTTAGGGTGGCGCAACAAACTTTTAGGTGTAAAAACTATCAATGGCTTTCGGAATTCAGCCTTCATCTGCCTACGCAACAAATGGAACATGTTTGCCGGAGTAGTCACATCTGCCACATACATATTATCCTTGGCACAGAGTTGCAAATAGCGCTCCATACGTGCAGAAGAATGTTCTGCCCCCTGACCTTCATAGCCGTGTGGCAACAACAACACCAAGCCGTTTTGCAGCTTCCACTTATCTTCAGCAGAAGATAAATACTGATCGATCACTATTTGGGCGCCATTGCTGAAATCCCCAAACTGGGCTTCCCAAATGGTCAACGTATTCGGACTTGCCATGGCATAGCCATAGTCAAAGGCCATTACCGCATATTCCGACAAAAGCGAATTGTAGATGTGGAATTTTCCATTTTGGTTTTCCCCAAGTTCATTGAGTAAAATAACTTCTTGCTCGTGGTTCTCCGTCTTTATGACCGCATGCCTATGGGAAAAGGTTCCCCTTTCCACATCCTGGCCGGTCATACGTACATCATACCCCTCTTGCAACAACGAACCGTAAGCCAAGAGTTCACCCATGGCCCAGTCCAACTTGTTATCCTCAAAATACATTTTCTGCCTACCATTGACAAGGCGTTCCAATTTGCGAAGGAACTTTTTACCTTCCGGCAATTGGGTGATGCTTTGGGCTACCTCATCCATTTTGGAAAGGTCAAAGGTCGTATCTATGGCCTTCAGCATGGCATCTTCCGTTTGCTGCTGGAAGCCTTCCCATTCGTCTTGCATGAATGGTGTAATCCGTGTTTTTTCTATTTTACGGGAATCCAATAAATCTTCTTCCAGATTTTTCTTGTATTCCTGTTCCAAGCCTTTCACATAGCCTTCCTCAATAATTCCTTCTTCCACCAATTTCTGAGCATAGATATCACGTGGATTTGGATGTTTGGAAATGGACTTGTACAATAGCGGTTGGGTAAATTTAGGCTCATCCCCTTCATTATGGCCGTATTTTCGATAGCCCAATAAATCCAGAAAAACGTCCCTTTTAAAACGCATGCGGTATTCTAAAGCAAATATCGCCGCATGGACTACCGCTTCGGCATCATCTGCATTGACATGCAATACTGGCGACAAGGTGACCTTACCCACATCGGTACAATAGGTAGACGAACGGGCATCCAAATAATTGGTAGTGAACCCAATCTGGTTGTTGACCACAATATGGATGGTACCGCCTGTCTGGTACCCATCCAAGCGGGCCATTTGTATAATTTCATACGCTACACCTTGACCGGCAAAGGCAGCATCACCATGCACCAAAATAGGGAGCACTTCCGAAATGGCCTCCTCATGATCTTTATCTTGCTTTGCCCTAGTGATTCCTTCTACGATACCATTAACGGTCTCCAAATGCGAAGGATTTGGCGCAATGTTCATGTTCACCATTTTTCCGGAATCGGTTTCCCGCATGGAGGTCCATCCTAAATGGTATTTTACGTCACCATCAAAAATGGTTTCTTCATAGTCCTTACCATCAAATTCGCTAAAAATATCCTTGGGCGATTTTCCAAAAATATTGGTCAACACACTCAGCCTTCCCCGGTGCGCCATACCCATGACAAACTGCTTTACCCCTGCATCTGCCGCTTTCTCAATAATGGCGTCCAAAGCCGGAATCAAGGATTCCCCGCCTTCCAAAGAGAAGCGTTTTTGGCCTACGTATTTTGTATGTAGAAAGCTCTCGAAAGAAACTGCTTCATTTAATTTTCTTAGGATGTTTTTCTTCTCATCGGCTGAGAAACTTGGGTGGTTGTCATTGACGTTCAGCCAATCTTGTATCCATTGAATGCGTTCCGGCGTTCGCATATACATATACTCCACACCAATGGCATCACAATAGATACGCTCTAAATGTGCTATAATTTCCTTTAAGGAGCTAGGACCGATACCGATAATATTTCCGGCATCAAAAACGGTATCCAAATCCGCTTGCGACAACCCAAAGTTTTCTACCCCTAAGGTAGGCTGGTATTGCCTGCGTTCCCGTACCGGATTGGTTTGGGTAAACAAATGTCCCCTAGAACGGTACCCATCTATCAAACGGATAACCTGAAATTCTTTTTGTAAAGATTCCGGAAGCACGACCTGTTGTCCATTTAGGGTGGCGGCACCTCCACTGGATAGTGTTGCCACGTCCAATTCGTCCAACGAGCTTTCCAAACCAAAGTCGAACCCTTGAAAAAATGCCCGCCAGCTAGGCTCTACGCTATCCGGACTATTGGTGTACTTATCGTATAATTCCGCAAAAAAAGCGGTGTGGGCTGCGTTTAAAAACGAGTATTTATCCATAAAACTCTTTGTCGAAAGATTTCAAGAATGCTTAGCACAAAAATACAATAATTCGATAAGCATAGGTCTATGCCGTCGCGAAGACTTCCCTTTTTAAGGACTTAGCTTTATTGTTTGACTTAAATTAAACAATCCTGTTTTTAATTGTGAGGAAAACCGATTAACAAAACGACTCCCTAAGCTAATTATTATGGGCTATTCCTTATATACCTTCCCCTCTTTCATCACAAAAACCACATTTTCCAAGGTTTTGATGTCCTTGATCGGGTCTTTTTCAACAGCAACGATATCCGCAATAAAACCTTCTTTTAACTGCCCTATGTCATCTGCCATACCCAACAAATCGGCATTGGTCACTGTTGCGGATTGTATTGCTTTAAGGGCAGGCATTCCTGCCGTCACCATATAGCCAAACTCTTTTCCGTTTTCGCCATGGGGTGATACACCGGCATCCGTACCAAAAGCAATAGGCACCCCCTTTTTATAGGCTTTTTCAAAATTCTTTTCGCTTATAGGTCCTATTTCCTTTGCTTTTTTAGCGACAATTGGCGGTAAAAAGCCTGGGATATCGGCCATTTTAGCGGCCGCTTTACCAGCAGAAATTGTGGGCACCAAATAGGTGTTGTATTGTATCATTAAGTCCATGGTAGGCGCTTTCATCAATGTGCCATGTTCAATAGTTTTTATACCTGCCTTGATCGCCCTACGCATACCCTCATCCCCATGGGCATGGGCCGCGGTAAGCATTCCGTAATCATTAGCGGTTTCAACGATAGCCCTTATTTCCTCTTCCGTGAACTGTGGGTTCTGCCCATTTTTAGCGACGCTCATCACCCCGCCTGTCGCTGTGATTTTGATAACATCCGCACCATTTTTGTACCGCTGTCGCACTGCTTTTTTGGCATCTTCGGGAGAATTTACCACCCCTTCTTTAGGTCCGGGATCGCCCATTAGCTCTTTGCGCATGCCATTTGTAGGGTCTGCATGACCACCGGTAGTCCCAATTGCCTTGCCCGCGGTAAAAATCCTTGGTCCAATGACCACCCCTTTATTTATTGCTTTTTTTAGTGCGATGTTGACTCCGGACCCACCTAGATCCCTAACCGTTGTAAAACCCGCAAGTAACGTTCTCTTGGCATAAACCGTTGATTGAAAGGCAACATCCACATCGTTCTTTGTAAAACGCTCCAAATATCTTGACGGATTCGACTCCCCTTCCAAATGGACGTGCATATCAATAAAACCGGGAAGCACTGTCTTATTCCTTAAATCGATGGTAGTGTCGGAATCCCCTGCAGCACTATAGCCATCTTCAATGGCCATGATTTTATCCCCAGAAATAACCAGGGTCTTTTCCTTTAGCATTTTTCCGCTTTCCACATCTAAAATGGTCCCGCAGTGCAGGTAGGTTTTTTGACCATACATTAAGACCGAAAACAAAAAGATTCCAAAACGCAAGCAAAATTTCATAACGTAACGAGTATTTAGGTTGGCATTCAAATTTGGCAATAAGGTAAACAAAAAAAGGAGGACCAAATGGACCTCCTTTAAATTGTATGCTAAAAATAGCTGCTAAGTAGACGGCTCTTCGGCAGCTTTTCTAATTTTTTGTTCCCAATCCCATGCGGATTTTACAGCATCGTCCAAACTGGATTCCGCTTTCCAACCCAAAACCTTGTTCGCTTTTTGGGTATCGGCATAAGCTTGTATTACGTCACCTTCCCTTCTTGGGGCAATACGATAGTTCAATTTTTCACCAGAGACCCGCTCAAAGCTTTGTATCACTTCTAAAACCGAACTTCCTTTTCCCGTACCTAAGTTGAACACTTCAAAATTGGTGTCGTTCTCCCCATTGAGCAAGCGTTGCAATGCCGTGACATGGGCTTTGGCCACATCTACTACGTGGATATAATCGCGGATACAGGTGCCGTCCTCCGTTGGATAATCGTCGCCAAAAACAGAAAGCTGTTCCCGTAGTCCTATGCCTGTCTGCGTAATAAATGGCAATAAATTTTGTGGAACGCCAATGGGCAGTTCCCCGATCTCTACCGTTGGATGCGCCCCAACGGGATTAAAATAGCGGAGGGCTATAGCAGCAAGCTGCGGATTTACTTTACAGCTGTCCTTTATAATCTCTTCCCCTAC
>CALEYA010000120.1 GCA_937926215.1 uncultured Croceitalea sp.
AATTTCAATCAGAAGTAACGAAAAAAACCCATAAAAAAGAAAAAAAACCGCGCCAAAGAGTACGAAAATAAGCTCAAAATTGATGGAACCCTCGACGATGTGCTAAAGGTGTCCGTACCCAAAAAGAAGGGCGACAACTAGCCAATGTTGGCTTTGAATTGGAGATAGTACCGCAACGCTCGGTGAAAATAGGACAGTGTCCCGCACTCTGGTTTCCTGAATCAGCGGGGAACTAACCAAGATTCCCGATTCCCAAAAAAATACTTCGCGGATATATCATATCAAAACTGATTAATCCTGTCCTATTTTGTATATAGATGCCCGGTTTTAAAATCATATATTCATTTTTAAACGACTACAAACAATTACAAACGAAAGTAACTATTTTATAACCGAATACGCTTGGAAGCCCTTGCTATGTTTGCCCTGTCGAAACATTAGAACTCGATAGTATTAACTGTTTAATCCTAAAAATTAGAAAGATGAACGCATTAAAAAACAAAGTACAGTTGATTGGAAACCTAGGGCAAGACCCAGAAATCGTAAGCTTGGACAATGGCAGCAAGTTGGCCAAATTCTCTATCGCCACCAGTGAGAGTTACAAGAACGCCCAAGGGGAGAAGGTAGAGGACACGCAATGGCATAATGTTGTTGCCTGGGGCAAAGTGGCGGAATTGGTAGAAACGTATTTAATGAAAGGAAAACAAGTGGCCGTAGAAGGGAAGTTGACCCACCGATCGTACGAGACCAAGGCAGGCGAAAAGCGCTACGTTACGGAAGTCCGCTGCAACGAATTATTGCTATTAGGTAAGTAGGAATTTACAACATAGAACGATAAAAGGGGCAGTACGCCCCTTTTCTTTTCTAAATTGTGATATTACTAATAAATTAAGGTTAAATGCGTAAAATATTAGAACCAAACTCGTCAACTATTACGTAATTAGTACAATGAAACGAATTTCCTTGCATATAATATTGTTGTTGCTTTTGCCGGTATCGGTGATGGCACAGCATCCGCAGGGCGAAAATTTAGTTGATTTTTATGAGGGTCTGGCACAACGGGATGCCCTGTATGAGCAAAACCTAAGTTTGGTAAGCTTGGAGGATCAGAAGGACTTCTGGAAAGATCAGAATAGTTTTGAGCAACTCTTGGCCCAAAAGAATCCCCAAGGGTATCGCATCTACCTAAAGAATAAGGGCAAAGCCTATCGTGTGCATCAAAAGAACTGCCAAGTATCTTGCCAACATAGCGAACACTATTTTAGAAAAGCGGCCTATTACAGTGTACATTCCATTGTGGACGGGGAGTTTGCCTTTGCAGTGGACACAAAAAAGCCCCAATCCAATGATTGAGGCCTATCCTTTAAGCTACTTTCTGTAACAAATCATAGCATGGACAGCGTTTGCAACGCTTGTTTTCGCTCTTCTTATATTTCTTACAACATTTGGTTTTGCAATTGGAGGGAATGAGCTCTTTAAGCTTCACCTTCTTTTTCTTTATGACCTCTTTTTTATTCTTGCCCATACCGCAAACGTATGGCGCAAAAATATATTATTTTAAATTAATCTAAATAAGATTAATTGTTAAAATTATTGGTTCATCGTTTCAGAAGCGGCACTCTCTACGGTCAACTGCTGTATGTCACGATCAAAGAGGTATAAACCACCTTTGTCATCACCAATAAGGTTGATTTTATCCAATACCGTTCTGGCCAAGGCTTCCTCTTCCAACTGTTCCGCAACGTACCACTGTAGGAAATTATGGGTGGCATAATCCTTCTCTTGGAGGGTGACATGAACCAGCTCATTGATACTTTGCGATACGAATACTTCGTGATCATATAGTTTTTGAAGCATCTTGGTCAGGCTAACAAAGTCGGTTTCCGGTGCCACAAGATCGGAGACAATGGCATGTCCACCACGTTCGTTCACATATTTGACCAATTTTAGCATGTGCATGCGTTCTTCATCGGAATGGCCGTACATAAAACCGGCTACGCCTTCCAAGCCTTTGACTTCTGCCCATGAGGCCATAGAAAGATAGGTTTGCGAGGATTCTGCTTCTATTCTAATCTGCTCGTTAAGTGCTTTTTCCAATTTTTTTGATAGCATCGTTCTAGGTTTTTGGTAAAGTTACAAAATAAGCGGTGGTCGGATTGCGCCCTTTTTTACAAAGCTGTTCAAAAAGTGAGGGACAGCCCAACGGAACGTGGGGACAGTTTAAGGTCCCATGCCAAATTTTTTCTGGGGTCATTATATTTTTCCGAGTATTTCCGGTCCAAGTATCGGTCAATGGACTCAACGGTCGCTATACTTATGGCAAAGGAAAGAACCACATCACTCAACCAATGTTGGCCTTCCCAGACCCTGGAAATTCCGGGAGCCGCGCCAAGAATGTAAACGCCCGCTTTGACCCACGGATTTTTAAATTGCTTTCCAATGGCGTAGGCATTGGTAAAAGCCAAGAGGGCATGGCCCGAAGGGAAGGAATGGTAATTTCTATTGCTATTAAAGGGGTCAAACGTATCCTTGCCAAGCTCGGCTACAGGTCTTGCCCTCCCCGCAACGGATTTTAATACCTGTTGTAACAATCCCGCAGATGTTGCGGAAGCTACCAAAAGGACCCCAGTCCTACGTAATTTTTCGTTCTTGCTAAACAATCCTGCCAGATATACCCCACCGGTCACCAGATAGTTATTTGCCGGATTCCCATAGAATTCCCCATAGTCCCTTATGAGGTTGGGCACTCCCTCTTTTTGGGCTCTGGCAAAGCGCGATGTTTCATCGTCCACCAAATAGACCAATCCGGTGCCGGCAATAACACCACCAAATTGCGTCCACTGCTTGCCGTTCCAACGGGTTGGCCCTAGGTAAGAATCCCCAACCGAAGTGAATATGGTACCCACGTCATACGTAAAGTTTTGCCATAAATTAGACGGGGTTTTTATACGGGTGGTGTCTTGCATACCATAAGAAGCCCCCATAACCCATAAAAACAAGAGTAGTGTTGTTCGCATAGAAGGCAAATGTATTGCAGCCCGCTCAACTGTAATAAGGCTTTCACTATTTTTTGTGATACCGACCGTATTTAGGGATTTAAAAGAACAGTTCTTGGGCCAGTTTAAAGGTGGTGGCATGGGCATTTACAATGACCTTGATGTCCGGGGAATATCCACCGCCCATACTGCACTGCACCGGAACCTTATGGTCTTTGCAGGTCTGTAGCACAAAGCGGTCCCGTTCCTTACACCCTTCTGGGGTCATGCCCAAAGTTCCCAATTTGTCGGTAGCCAAGATATCCACGCCGGAGAGGTAGAAAACAAAGTCCGGTTGGACTTGAGCAATCAACTTAGGTAATTGTTTTTTTAGTATGGCTAAGTATGTAGTGTCATCGGTTCCTTTTTCCAAGGGAATATCCAGATCCGATTTTTCTTTCTTAAAAGGATAGTTGGAGGCCCCGTGCATGGAAAAGGTGAATACAGAGGGATCATCCTTAAAAATTTCGGCCGTACCGTTTCCTTGGTGCACGTCCAAATCCACGATCAGCATATTTTTTAGTTGGTGATGTTGTTGCAAATAACGCGCCCCAATGGCTTGGTCGTTGAGCATACAAAACGCCTCACCCCGGTTGGAATAGGCGTGGTGGGTGCCTCCGGCAATATTCATGGCAACGCCATGCTCCAGGGCAAAGCGGCAGCATTGTATAGTCCCGTCAGCAATAATACGCTCGCGCTGCACCAAAATTTCCGAAAGGGGGAAACCTATTTTTCGTGCTGCACTTGGTTTTAGATCAAGGTCGCAAAGTTGTTGGTAGTAGGCAGCATCGTGAACCGCTAAAATGGCTTCGTCCGATGGAAAATCCGGTTCAAAAAAATTATCCTCCGCGCAAACCCCTTCGTAGATCAATTGCTGGGGCAACAAATCGTATTTCAGCATGGGAAACCGATGCCCTTCCGGCAGGGGATGCTTATAGATGGGATGGTAGGCTATTTTGAGCATAATTAAACCTAA
>CALEYA010000121.1 GCA_937926215.1 uncultured Croceitalea sp.
GTTCCTTGGCAGATGCCGCGGCATACTGTTCAATCTTCTTATAATCTTTATAGGGTATTTGACCCAATTCAAAATTGGGCAGTAACTTTCCATTAAAGAAAGCACCACTTCCTAATCCCGTTCCTACGGTAATCATAATGACCAAGCCATCCTTGCCTTTACCAACACCATAGTTCATGGAAGCATATCCGGCGGCATCGGCATCGTTAAGTACGGTAAACTCGTGCCCGGTCTCCTTGGTCAATAATTCATCTACATTGACCCCTAGCCAACTGTCGTGCAGATTTCCGGCGGACATACATACCCCGTTTTTTATAATCGTAGGAAAACCACAACCCACAGGACCTTTATAATCAAAATGATCCACGATGTCTTTGATGACGGCTGCCATCTCATCAGGTTTTCTAGAAGGAGGTGTAGGGATTCTAAATCTTTCAGTGATCATTTCACCGGTTTCGGCGTTTACCAAAGCACCTTTAATGCCCGTTCCGCCAATATCAATACCAAGAAGTTCCATAAAAGGAGCGAAAATTTTGTTTCCACAAAGAAAACAAAAATCTTTTGGCATGCAATTAAAATCGATAAAACATAAGATGAAATGCTCCCTTACATGGCCTTTTGGATGACTTCGAACACCTTACTGTCATCGCATTTTAAGGTTTTATGCGGATACTTTAAAATAAGGGCGTAGTCGTGGGTGGCCATAATAATAGTGCGCCCACTTTCATTGATTTCTTGGAGCACGCGCATCACCTCCACACTGGTTTGGGGGTCCAAGTTTCCCGTAGGTTCATCGGCCAAAATAAGTTCCGGATCATTCAGTAAGGCCCGGGCAATAGCAATTCGCTGTTGTTCCCCGCCGGAGAGTTCGTGCGGAAATTTAAAACCTTTGGTCTTCATGCCTACTTTATCCAATACCTCCTCGATTTTCATATCCATTTTAGAGGTATCCGTCCATCCCGTAGCTTTAAGGACAAATTTCAGGTTGTTGTTCACATTGCGGTCGGAGAGCAATTTAAAATCTTGGAAAACAATCCCCAACTTCCTTCTCAAATAGGGAATATCTTTTTCTTCAAGCGATTTAAGGTTGAAGTCCACCACCGTACCCTGGCCTTCCCGCAGGGGAATATCACCATAAAGGGTTTTCATAAAACTGCTTTTACCGCTGCCGGTTTTTCCAATAATGTATACAAATTCCCCTTTTTTTACCTCAAGGGTAACATTGTTGAGAATAAGGTTTTCATTCTGAAAAACGGCGACATCCTGTAATTTCAATACAGTTTCTGGCATAGCATCGTATTAATGTTAGGGTGCGGGCTTAAAATAGGAATGATGTCCCCTTTTTCGCTGCCATTCAAAAGTACTAAGTTCTTTGGTAATGGCTAAAAAGTTTTGCGTATCTAATACGGCAAACTGGGCATTTCAAATTCAAGGGATATACTTTGGCGCAGATTTTGACGTTATGGTATCATCAATCGAGAACAGCGTAGAACACTATGAGTCGAAAACATTCTGCCGTATTTTTTATTTTTTTGGCAACCTTCTTCTGGGGCTTTACCCAAGAAACCAAGATTTATACCCACGATCAAAAGCAATATCAAGATGCTTTGGCCTTGTACAACAACCAACAGTACCAAGCGGCCCAAGCCTTGTTTGAGGAAGTCAAGCAATCCACCACGGATACCGAGACCAAAGCGAACAGCACCTATTACACGGCCAATGCGGCTATACGATTGAACCAACGCGGTGCGGACAAACTGATGGAAGATTTTGTGGAACGCTACCCAACATCCACAAAAAGAAATTCCGCTTTTTTGGATGTGGCCGATTATTATTTTGAGACCGGTAAATATCCTTATGCCCTTAAGTGGTATAAAAAGGTGGACAAAGGTGCCATGTCCCGCAAGGACCAAGAACGCTTTAATTTCAACAACGGCTATTCCTATTACGCCGCAAACAACCCAAAAGAAGCGGAACGCTATTTGAACCGGGTCAGTAATTCCGATAAATACGGGGCACAAGCCAAATACTATCTTGGCTATATTGCCTATGAGCAAGATGATTACGAGGGGGCCAACGAACGCTTTGATGAAATCACGGACCCAAAGGTCTTGGAAGAAAAATTGTCTTATTATCAGGCAGATCTGAATTTTAAACTCGGAAATTTTGATAAGGCCATCGAAATGGCAAAGAAGCAATTGCCAAAGTCCGATAGAAGGGAGATTTCCGAACTTAACAAGATTATTGGGGAGAGCTATTTTAATCTGGGTAATTACGGAGAGGCCATTCCCTACCTTCAAAAATACCGGGGCAAACGGGGTAGGCTCAGCAATACGGATTATTATTATTTAGGCTACAGCCATTACCAACAAGGGGATTACGAAGCTGCCATAGGGCAATTCAATAAAATTATCGGCGGGAACAATGGCGTTGCCCAAAATGCCTATTATCACTTGGCGGAATGCTATTTAAAACAAGATAAAAAATCGGAAGCCTTAAATGCGTTCAGGAACGCGTCGGAAATGGCGTTTAATGAAGCTATTGAAAAGGATGCGTTGCTCAATTATGCCAGGCTAAGCTATGAAATAGGGAACGCCTATGAACCGGTTCCGCAAGCCATTACTTCCTATTTGGAAAAATACCCAAAAGACGAACATCAAGAAGAGTTGCAAGAATTATTGGTGGACTCCTACATTACCTCCAAAAATTTTGAAGGGGCCATGGTACTTTTAGAAGAGAATTCTGGTTACGCCAGCAAAGAAACTTATCAAAAAGTGGCCTTTTACCGGGGTGTGGAACTATTTATTGATGCAGATTATGAAGAAGCCCTGGAGCGCTTTTCAAAATCACTTAAAAACCCAAACAACGCTAGCTATAAGGCCCGTGCGCAATATTGGAAAGCTGAATCTGCATACCGTCTAAACCGGTTTAATGATGCTTTGGATGGTTTTGTGGCCTTTAAGGCAAACCCAGAGGCAGGTGCCGTGGAAGAATATCAGGAACTCCCTTATAATTTGGGTTACGCCCATTTTAAACTAAAAGATTATGCCAGTGCCATTCCACAGTTTAAAGCCGTTTCCGGCGATGCAGGGGATACACAGAAAAGTACGGACGCGCTCATGCGCTTGGGCGATAGCTATTTTGTGACCAGCAAATACCAACAGGCCATTGCGTCTTATGATAAAGCATCAAAAGTCAATGGCCCAGAACGGGACTATGCCACTTTTCAAAAGGCAATTTGCAACGGTTTTTTAGGGAAGCGTGCCATAAAAATCGATGCGTTGAATCAATTTGTGGATCGGTTTCCAAAATCGTCCTTACGTGATGACGCCTTGTTTGAATTGGGCAATACGTACATAAAACAGAGCGAAGAATCCAAAGGATTACGTTCCTATGATGCGCTTATCGACAAGTTCCCAAAAAGCAAGTTTGCCCCAAGGGCAATGCTGCGGCAAGGGTTGGTGCATTACAATGCCAATAGAAACGAACAAGCGCTGACCAGGTTAAAGAAGGTGGTTGGTGATTATCCCAATACGCAAGAAGCAAAACAGGCCGTAGCAACCGCAAAACTGGTCTATGTGGATATGGGGAGGGTCAGCGAGTATGCGACATGGGCAAAAACCTTGGATTTTGTGGAAGTTACGGATGCCGAGTTGGACGAGGCCACATATGAGGCGGCGGACAGAAAGTATGCCGAAGGCAAAACCGAGGCGGCCATCAAAGGGTTTCAAAGTTATGTCAAGGATTTTCCTAATGGGATACATGCCATCCAAGCCAATTTTACCTTGGCACAGTTGTATTTTTCCAAAAGTGATAAAGACAAAGCCTTACCCCATTATACCTATGTGGCGGAACAAGGCACTAACGAATATGCAGAGCAGGCACTAGCACGGGTATGCGAAATCTATGTTGGAAAACAAGATTACGATCAAGCCATCCCATTTCTGTTGCGATTAGAGGAAGGTGCTGAAATAGCCCAAAACCGCACCTTTGCCCAATCCAATCTTATGAAGGGGTATTATGGTAGGGAAGACTATCAAAAAACCATAGCCTATGCAGAAAAAGTGCTGGCGGTGGAATCCGTTGATAACCGTATTAAAAGTGATGCACAAATTATGATAGCACGTTCGGCAATTGCTACGGGCAATGAAGAATTGGCGGCTACCGCCTTTGCCAAGGTAAAGAAAATCGCAACTGGGGCAACCGCAGCTGAAGCGTGGTATTACGACGCTTATTTTAAAAATAAGAAGGGCGATTTTGAAGCCTCCAACACAGCGGTCCAAAAATTGGTGAAAGACCATGCGGGCTACAAAGAGTGGGGTGGAAAAGGCCTTGTGGTGATGGCCAAGAATTTTTATGCGTTGGGAGACGCTTTTCAAGCAACCTATATTTTGGAGAGTGTAGTGGAGAATTTTGCCGAGTTTGATGAGATTGTTGCGGAGGCAAAAGGGGAATTGGCCCTAATAAAAACGCGAGAAGCGGAAAGCAATTCATCTGTTGATCCCAATGAAAATTAATAGGAACACTATGCAATCAAAAATTTTAGTTACCATACTTTTTTTGAGCCTTTTTGGGGTGGTTCGGGCCCAAGAACCGGATGATATCGGTACTGAAACGGTGACCGTGGTGAAACCGTATTCGCCTACCGTTTCAGATGCCTTTAAAATCAGGTCGGTGCCCAATCTTAATGATTCCATCGTCCTGCAGAAAAAAGCGATTACCTACAGCATATTCTCGGTGCCGGTGGCGTCTACCTTTACACCTGCCAAAGCCAAAGCGGCCAAAGTAGAAAAACTACCACCGCCGGTATTGTACAATTCCTATGCCTCGGTCGGACTGGGAAATTTTAATAATGCCTTGGTCGATTTCTATACGAGTAGGGAATTGGGTAGGGACGAAGATTTATTGGACATTGGCCTTAGCCACCATTCCTCTAGGGGAGATATCGATAGTACCCCATTGGAAACCAATTTTTACGATACGCAGCTTAAGGTTTCTTATGCCCAAAAAGAGCGGGATTACCGTTGGGGCGTGGGGCTAAATGCACAGCACCAGTTGTACAATTGGTATGGTGTTGAGGAAGGGTTTTTTAATACGGCCCCAAACATTTTGATTGAACTACCGGATGTGGACCAGAATTACTTTGATGCCTCGATCAATGGCCATGTAACCGTTGAGGATTCCTTTTTTAAGAACGCAAAAGTAACGGTAAGAAGGTTTTGGGATGCTACGGATTCTGGTGAGAACAGGGTTGTGCTACAACCGGAGATCGAAGTTCCCATTACGGATGAGATGGTCAATATAAAGGCCAAGGTAGATTACTTAAATGGCAGCTTTGAGAATGCCGATTTAAACAATACGGAAAACACGACCGGCATTGCCTATGGACAGCTTCAAGTTGGGATCAATCCCAGTTTTGTGGTCCTTAGGGACGAGCTTACATTAAGCTTGGGTGCCAACTTTGTGTACGGTATGGATACGGAAGCTAGCAACGGCAGTTTCTTTATTTATCCCGCCGTGACCGCTTCGTATCGTTTGCTGGATGAACAAGTCATCGCCTATGGTGGTATAGAAGGCGACTTAAAACAGAATTCCTATCGCGATTTTGTACAGGACAATCCCTATGTGTCCCCTACGCTTTCCATACAGCCTACCGATCAGCAGTACGAAGGGTATTTGGGTATTAAAGGACAGCTTTTCTCCAATGTGGGCTATAACCTTAAAGGTTCGTATACCGCAGAGAATAGAAGACCACTTTTTTTGTTGAATCCAGAAAATACGTTTAGACCAGATGAAGGTGGGTATACTTTTGGGAATTCCTTTCAGGTATTTTATGACGATATCCGTACCCTAGGGATTTTTGGGGAAATCAATGTGGATGTCAACAGGAATTTTACCTTGGGCCTAAACGCGGAATATTACAACTACAACACGGAAACCAACAATCCGGCTTGGAACCTACCGGAAATACAAGCTTCCTTGTTTTTGGATTACCAGATTACCAAAGAATGGTATGCCGGTGCCAATCTTTTCTACATTGGGGAACGGCAGGATCTACAGGCTACCGCCGTAGCGAACACCCTGGCAAATGAATTCCCGTCCACCATTGTTGGTCTGGAAGGTTTCTTTGATGCCAATGCACATTTGGGCTATCGGTTTAACGACCAATTGTCTGTTTTTACAAAACTCTCCAATATTGCGAACAACAATTACCAGCAGTGGTTCAATTTTAGGGTCCAAGGATTTCAGGCCTTGGCGGGGGTGTCTTACAAGTTTGATTTTTGATTACTACTAGTGGATTCCCTAATTTTTATGTTTTTTCTTACCTTGGTTTTTAGAAGGTATCGAAGCTATGCATTTAAAATACGGGGGATTGTTAGTTCTCGGATTGCTGTTTCAATGGGGAATGGGGCAAAATTTGGTGAAAAATCCCAGTTTTGAACAGTATACCCATTGCCCGGATGCTTTAGGGACCTTTCAAACGGATGTTACCCATTGGAACACCCCTACGCAAGGATCAACGGATTACTTCAATACGTGCAGCAAGGTTATGGGAGCCCCAGAGAATTTCAATGGTGTCCAGCAGCCTAAATATGGAAATGCCTATGCGGGTATGTACTTTTTTGCCCCGGCAAACTACCGGGAATATATTCAAGTTCCTTTAAAACGAAGCTTGCGCAAGGGGGAGACCTATACGCTGGAATTTTTTATAAGTCTGGCGGAAGGTTCCGATTTTGCGGTGAAGGATTTTGGTGTAGTGTTCGCCCATAAAGCTTTGGACATGCCTTTTCGAACGCAATTGTCCAGAACCCGATTATTGACGGTAAAGGGCAATCCCGTACATTTTTTTGAAGTCAACCATCCAAAGTTCCATGAAGATAAAACAGATTGGTTAAAAGTAAGCACCCAATTTGTGGCCAAGGGCTTTGAGCGATACCTGGTCCTAGGGAACCTTAGGGACAATAAGAAAACCAGAAAAGTACAGACCAAAAGGAAGGAGACTAAAAAAGGGGCTTATTATTATGTGGATATGATTGCGTTGACCAACAATCGATTAAAGACCAGGGAGGCAAAAGTTGAAGTGGATTCCTTGGTGGCCTTTAAAAACATCAATTTCGATTTTGACCAATTTACCTTTGATGACAACGCAAAAAAGGAACTGCTGACCATTTACCAAAAGCTAGTGGAAGACGTACGTTTGGTATTGGAAATCCACGGCCATACGGACAATTTGGGAAGCGTTGTCTATAACGAAAAGCTTGCAATGAAAAGAGCGAAAGCCATTGGGGAATATCTAATTGACCAAGGTGTAGCAGCGGAGCGTGTTTCTTGGTTTGGTCATGGCAGCAAAAAACCGTTGAGCGATAAAAATGGGGAGCTGGATAGGGCACAAAACAGGCGTGCGGAATTTTTATTGAAAACCATAGAATAATCCACTTGAAGCGCTAAGGATCTTTATCCTTATCTGCATCACCGTTCAAAAGTTCCTGCATGGCTTTATCGTACTTTAAGACAAGTTCATCGGTTTTTCCACCGCTTAGAACAAAAAAAGATTCCGTATTATAACCGGTAGATGTGATGGTTATTTTCCAATGAAAACCCTTTGCGCTTTCTAAGGTAAAATTGCCATCAAAATCAGTGTGTACAACCTCTTCGCTCCCGTTTATGGAAACAGCGGCTAGATAAACGGGTAGTCCAAGTTCATCGACTACTTTACCCGTAATGGCGTTTTGACTCCGCATAAAAAATGGGAAGCACAACAGGATAAGCACAATGCTAAGTTTGCGCATTTTAGTAAGATTTGGTGCTATAGTAACGCCAATTTGCGCATAAAAGTATTTTAGGCAGTTGCGGTTTTTTCTATAAGAAACAAAAAAGCGGAGTTTTTAATACTGCAATCCATTGTTTTTAGGGTAATTGCATCCTTTTCTTATGAAATAAGGTGGTTATAGGGCGAGTTTTGTTAAAAAGAGAACAATATAGGTTACTAAAACCGCGTTATCAACTTCACGAGAGCACCAACATCAACAAATCAACTACCTATGCACTCTCGTATTTTTACCCTTATCAGCCTTAGCTTATGTTTAGGCGGCAGTTTAACCGCCCAGAACTTGATTTCCAATGGAGGTTTCGAAGAATTTTCGAACTGTCCTTCCAAAATCGCAAATTTTTCCGGAATTCTAGATGAGGTATCCTTGCCTACGTCAAGTTCCGGAGATTACTTTAATACTTGCGGAACCCAAGATTTTTCAGCACCTGAAAATTTCAGGGGCGCCCAAGAAGCGGCCGAAGGGGAAGGCTATGCCGGCCTCTACTTTTACGCATTAAATGATTACAGGGAATATGCCCAATTGAATACTACGAAAACTTTGAGGGCCAAGTACCCCTACAAAATTTCATTTCAAGTGAGTCTTGCGGAGACATCTACCTTGGCAGTTAAGAACATGACCTTAGTATTGACCAGTACTAAGATTAGAGTCCCTAACAGCAAAGCGTTGACATCTTCTAGAATGGATTTGCTTGCGGATGTGGATTATAGAGTCATTCCGTTAAAAGCGAACAAATCGCTATCCAACAAAGAAGAATGGGTAACCTTGACGGCCGAGTTTGACGCTAAAGGTTTTGAAAACCATATGCTGATCGGAAATTTTTCCAATAATAACGGTACCGATTTGATTGCCAATGGTAAAACGGTAGCGCCAAATGATTTCTCGTACTATTACGTAGATAATCTTGTGTTGGAAGAGTTGCCACGAGTGGATTTCGAACAAGATAAAATTTATGTATTGGAAGAAAACCCGTTCCAACCCAAAGGTTACGAACTGGATGCCGAAGCCATTGCTAACGTAAAAAAGATTTTCAAGTTTTTAAAGGAAAATGCCGAAGTGCAGATGAAGATTACTGGCCATTCCAATGATGCCGGTAACCCGGAGTACAACAAGTTTATATCTTCCCTACGTGCCCGTGCGGTTGCCCTTTATCTTAAGAAATTGGGTATCAATGACAGTCGTTTGGTATGGGAAGGTGTTGGCGAAAGCAAACCTCTTGGAAAAGGAAAAACTATTGAGAAAACACAAGTGGAGTTTGTGATGACCAATATTGAAAAGGAATAATCAGTATCGGTAGCGGATACTTAGGGTCAATAAATTATTATTGTAGGATAATATTTACAAAAATTGTAAGTTATTGTAAGATGTATCTTTCACTTTTGGAACACAAGTGTTGATGCCTTAAAAAAGGCCTATGTCCCCCAAAAACTTTTGGATTCTTTCTGTATGTATTTTTTTGTTGTTTTACAATGTGCAATCACAAAACGTTGTAATCAATGGAAGTTTTGAGGAGCATCTTGATTGTCCTACGGAGATGGGGAGCTTATCGCAAAACCTAAAATCGCTACGGGCGGCCACCAACGGTTCTACGGATTACTTTCATAAATGTGGGTCCCCTAAGATGGGCGTACCCCAAAACTTCAACGGTTTTCAAGAAGTATTTGATGGCGACGCCTACGCTGGACTTTACCTCTATAGTCCTAACGATTATCGAGAATACATTCAACTAAAACTTTCCAAAACCCTAGAAAAGGGTAAGACCTACATGGTAACTTTTAGATTGAGTCTTGCAGAAAAATCCGGACTATCCATTATGGAGGCCTCAACGTTGTTTTGTGCCAAGCCTCTTAGTCTGGACACCAATAAAAATTTATCCCCCAGAAGGTTGGATAATTTTAAAGTACGGGAATACAAGTTCTTAAACCTAAAGCTAAGGGGCCCGATATATAATCCGGAAAAGTGGGTCCTTGTAGAAGGGGAGTATACGGCAAACGGCTTTGAGAACTACTTGGTTTTCGGGAATTTCAAGAGTGATCGGTATTCCAGAACCTTGCGCATAACACCTAAGGACGAAAAATTATTTCCCTCGGCCTATTATTACATGGACAAGGTAGAGCTTATCCAAATTGAAAAGAAAAAGTTTAAGCTCAATGTTCCTTTTGTGCTTAATCGACTACAATTTGAGTTTGATGATTTTAAACTAACTGAGAAAGCAAAACAAGAGATTAGAAAGGTATACCTGCATTTAAAACAAAACCCTTCTTTAAAAGTCTCTATTTATGGTCATACGGACGATTTAGGTTCCGAGAACTATAATAAATACTTGTCGTCCAGACGGGCAAGGGCCGTGGCATTATACCTCCAAGGCTTGGGACTTCCCCAAAGAAGAATAGCTTGGGAAGGTAAGGGCGATAAGGAACCACGCTACAAGGACACTTCGGATAAAGCCCGGGACGCTAACAGGCGAGTGGAATTTGTAATGACCAAATTTGAGGATAACTAAATCCAAAAACACAGTCTTTTTAGAAAGCCCCATTGCATTTCATGCTTTGGGGCTTATTTTTTGAACCTACTTTTAAGCCATATCGGTAAACGAACAGCATTTCCGTATTTTTGGAAAAAGGACTTTCCAAATGACATATCGGATTCTAGTTATTATCATTTCCCTTTCCCTATTGGTTGGCTGTAAGGAGGCACCCAAAGAAACTGTTATTAAGGAAGACAGCGCATCACTGTTTAGCGATTACCAGCAATTTAGACTAGAGATCAACCCTATTGAAGCCACAAAGGCCGGCTATACGCAATACAACGATACGATAGCCAATTATATCGCTACGGACTATCAAAACTATTTACAGGGGCAATACAAGGATTTTATAGAACGAATTGCAGCTGTTGACACAACGGGCCTTGGGGCTACCCAAAAACTGGCCCTTGAGGTTATGGAATGGGATTGCAGTATAAAAAAAGAAGGCCTTGAAAATGCTTTGGTGAGTATGGCATCGCCCATTTATAACCTCCCCACGCTAGAGCTATTTCCATTGGGACAAATACAATCCTTGCACTTATATGTAGCGCAATTGGCAGGAGGGACCAGTGTACATCCTTTTAAAACGGTAAAGGATTATGAGGATTGGTTGCACCGTTTGGAAGATTACCTCGCGTTTTTGGATACGAGCATCCTAAAAATGAAAGAAGGTATGGCCAACCAATTGGTATTGCCCAAAAGCTTGGTGGAAAAGATGATTCCCCAATTGGAGGACTTTACGAACCAATCGGTAGAAGATCATTTGTTTTACGCTCCCGTAAAGATGATGCCGGATACTTTTGATATCGAAGCCCAAACACGCTTAAAAGAAGCCTATTCCACAATTATCCAGGAGCGCATCATACCAAAATATGTAGTACTAAAGGACTTCTTGGAAGAAGAATACCTTCCTGTAGCTAGGGAAACGGCGGGTATTGGGGCTTTGGAGAACGGTAAGGAGGCCTATGACTATCTTATTCGTTTGCATACGACTACCTTAATGACGGCAGAGGAAATCCATCAATTGGGTCTCAAAGAGGTAGAACGCATCCGTGGGGAAATGGAAAAGGCAATGTCGGAACTGGGCTTTAAAGGGGATTTAAAGCAATTTTTTGAGCATGTTCGGAACCATCCAAAATTAAAGCCCTATGCCGATCCCAATCAGGTTATTGCACATTTTAAAGCGATAGAAGCAAAAATTGAAGGACCCATGGAAGGCGTTTTTAATGCCAATCCAAAAGCGGGTTTTGAGGTTCGGAGGACAGAGGCCTTTCGGGAGGCATCGGCCAGTGCGGAATACGTACCCGGTTCCAAGGATGGCAGTCGTCCGGGCGTTTTTTACGTGCCTATTCCCACTGTGGAGGAATTTAATATATTGACCAGTGAAGCCCTGTTTCTTCATGAAGCTATTCCAGGGCACCATTATCAATTATCCCTCCAGCAAGAGAATGAAGATTTGCCCGCATTTTTGCATCCCGAAAGTCTGGGGGTTTTTGTGGAAGGTTGGGCCTTATACGCCGAGTCCTTAGGAAAAGAGTTGGGACTGTACTCGGACCCCTATCAGTTTTTTGGAATGTTGAGCATGGAAATGCACCGTGCCATACGACTGGTGGTAGATACCGGAATGCATGCCAAAGGATGGACCCGGGAACAGGCCATTCAGTATTCCTTGGATAATGAAGCGGATTCCGTGGAAGGCATCACGGCGGAGATTGAACGCTATATGGCCACACCGGGCCAAGCCCTATCCTATAAAATTGGGCAACTTAAAATACAGGAATTGCGGGATAAGGCGGCAAGCGCTTTGGGCGAAGATTTTGATATTCGGGAGTTTCACGATCAAGTGCTAAATACCGGAAGTCTACCACTAGTACTTTTGGAAAAAAAGATTGATAACTGGATTAAAACCTATACAAAATGATAAAGAATAGTATACAACTGTGTTTGCTTTTCCTATTGATGACGGCTTGTACGGAAAAAGAGACCGTGGACCTTATTGTGAAAAACGCGAATGTTTATACCGTAGATGCCAAGTTTTCAAAAGCGAGCAGTATCGCCATAAAAGATGGGGTGTTTGTGGCCGTATCCAACAGTAATGATTTGGAAACCAAGTATGAGGCTAAGGAAATTAAGGATGCCCAAGGCAAAACCCTACTACCGGGCCTTATTGATGCGCACTGCCATTTTTATAGACTGGGTTTGAACCAACAGCGGGTAGATTTAACCGGTACAAAAAGCTTTGATGAGGTATTGGACCGTGTTGCCCAATTTTACAAGGCATATCCGGATATGACAGTGATTAGGGGCCGTGGTTGGGACCAGAACGATTGGGAAATCAAAGAATTTCCAACGAATTATATGCTGGACCAAGCTTTTGGTGAAATCCCTGTGGTATTGGAACGTGTGGACGGACATGCGTATCTGGCGAATACCGCTGCCTTGGAATTAGCGGGAATAAAGTCTGACACCCAAGTAGAAGGTGGTGAAATTTTGAAGGATGCCAAAGGAAACTTAACGGGAATCCTTATCGACAATCCTATGAATATGGTAGATGTGGTATTGCCAAAACCTAATGTTAAGACGCAGGTAATGGCTTTAAAAGAAGCGGAACGTATCTGCTTTGATACTGGCCTTACCACGGTAAACGATGCCGGTTTGGACCGGCAGACCATTGAATTGATAGACAGTTTGCAGCAGTCCGGGGAGCTGAATATAAGGGTCTATGCCATGATCAGCAACACGCCGGAAAATTTAAATCATTATTTGCCCAAGGGCATTATTAAAACGGACAAGTTGAACGTACGTTCCGTAAAAGTTTATGGGGACGGTGCGCTGGGTTCGCGTGGTGCCGCCCTACGCGAGCCCTATACGGATCAACCCGGACACTTTGGGGCTATGGTAACCCCCGTTGCGGCCATTAACGATTTGGCAGCGCGTATTGCGGCCAGCGACTATCAAATGAACACGCATGCCATTGGCGATTCTGCCAATATTGCCGTACTGCGAGCCTATAAAAAAGTATTGAAAGATAAAACCGACCGCCGCTGGAAAGTGGAACACGCCCAAGTAATATCCCCTCAGGATTTCGATTACTTTGCGCTGGGAATCATTCCATCCGTGCAACCCACACACGCCACTAGCGATATGTATTGGGCCGGAGACCGATTGGGCGAAGAACGTGTAGAAGGGGCCTATGCCTTTAAGACCTTATTGGACAAGGCAGGAACGATAGCCTTAGGCACCGATTTTCCGGTAGAAGCGGTAAGTCCGTTCTTGACGTTCTATGCCGCCGTAGCTCGTCAAGATACCAAGCAATATCCTGAAGGGGGCTTTCAAATGAAAGATGCCCTCTCTAGG
>CALEYA010000122.1 GCA_937926215.1 uncultured Croceitalea sp.
AGTTCCAATGAAGAAGAATTAACACAACCGGCCGGGCCTTGTGGCAATTGTAGGCAATCCATGGCAGAGTACGAACAAAAACAACAAAGCCCTATTTCCGTTATCATGAGTGGCGCCAGTGGATCGGTCTATAAGTGCAAGGCGGTGCAAGATTTGTTACCCCTAGCATTTAATAGTTCTTTTTTGAGTGATTCTTAAATCAAATTTTTCACCAGAACAGATATATATGTATTTTTGTTTTTCCCAAAATTAGGGCAACACCTATTAATAGTCGCATTGATGAAAAAAATCACAAAAGAGGTATACCTTAAGTGGTACGAAGACATGTTGTTTTGGCGAAAATTTGAGGACAAACTCGCCGCTGTCTATATTCAACAAAAAGTTAGGGGATTCTTGCATTTATACAATGGACAGGAAGCCGTTTTGGCAGGTTCATTGCATGCCATGGATTTGGAAAAAGATAGAATGATTACCGCTTATCGAAACCACGTGCAGCCCATAGGTATGGGTGTTGACCCCAAGAGGGTTATGGCAGAATTGTTCGGTAAGGTTACGGGTACTTCCCAAGGAATGGGGGGATCAATGCATATTTTTTCCAAAGAGCACCGTTTTTATGGTGGTCATGGTATCGTAGGCGGCCAAATTCCTTTAGGTGCCGGATTGGCATTTGCGGATAAGTACTTTAAGCGGGACAATGTGACCCTATGTTATATGGGTGATGGTGCCGTAAGACAAGGTTCCTTGCATGAGGCCTTTAACTTGGCCATGTTATGGCAACTGCCTGTTGTTTTTATTTGTGAGAACAATGGATATGCTATGGGAACATCGGTAGCAAGGACATCCTATTCTACGGATATTTACAAATTAGGTCTGGGTTATGAAATGCCTTGTGCCCCTGTTGATGGTATGGACCCGGTAACGGTTGCCAAAGAAGTGGACAAAGCTATTGAACGGGCGAGAACCGGTGGTGGCCCAACCTTCTTGGAAATGAAAACATATCGCTATAGAGGACATTCCATGTCCGATGCGCAGCATTACAGAACCAAAGCAGAGGTAGAAGAATATAAAAAGATAGATCCCATTACCCAGGTAAAGGATGTTATCTTGGAGAAGGACTATGCTACGGAAGAAGAAATCAAGGTCATTGACAAAAAAGTAAAAGAATTGGTATTGGAATGCGAGAAATTTGCCGAAGAATCGGAATTCCCACCAGTACAACAACTATATGATATGGTCTACGAACAAGAAGACTATCCATTTATAAAACATAAACTCTAGGGAGATGGCAGAAATAATCAACATGCCAAGGTTGAGCGATACCATGGAAGAAGGTACCGTTGCCAAATGGTTAAAGCAAGTGGGTGATAAAGTTGAAGAAGGCGATATCCTTGCTGAAATTGAAACGGACAAGGCGACCATGGAGTTTGAATCCTTTTACGAAGGAACCTTGCTCCATATTGGTATAGCCGAAGGTGATGGAGCCCCTGTAGATTCCCTTTTGGCCATTATTGGCGATGAAGGTGAAGATATAGCGGCATTACTAAATGGTTCGGCGTCGGAAACTCCTGAGCCTGTAGCGGCTGCCGCGAAAGCAACTCCAGAATCTGCTGCAACTCCGGCCGCTGCCCCAACTGCAATACCGGAAGGTGTTGAGGTGGTTACCATGCCGCGCTTAAGCGACACCATGGAAGAAGGTACCGTAGCCAGTTGGTTAAAAAAAGTTGGTGACGTAATCGAAGAGGGTGATATTCTTGCAGAAATAGAAACCGATAAGGCGACCATGGAATTCGAGTCTTTCTATTCCGGAACCTTATTGTACATTGGCATACAAGAGGGCGAAGGCGCCCCAGTAGATTCTTTATTGGCTATTATTGGTCCAGAAGGAACCGATGTTGATGCGGTTTTAAAAGCCGATTCCAATGCCAGTGGTGATGCGCCTGCGGCAAAAGAAGCAGCTGTCGATGCTAAAAAAGAAACTCCAAAGGAAGAAAAAAGCACTGCGTCAGTCGCCGCTTCGGATGGCTCACGCATATTCGCATCGCCTTTGGCAAAAAAGATAGCATCCGAAAAAGGGATTAACCTTGCTGATGTTTCGGGTAGCGGTGATCATGGGCGTATCGTAAAGCGGGATGTTGAAAATTATTCGCCAAGCACAGCTCCTGCTGCCAAGGTATCGGCTCCGGCAGAAGAGAAAGTAGCGGCCGTTGCAGCGGCACCGGTTTATGTTCCCGTTGGTGAAGAGTCCGTGGAAGAAGTGAAAAATTCTTCGATGCGGAAAGCTATTACCAGACATTTGGGTGACTCCAAGTTCACGGCGCCACATTTCTATTTGACCATTGAAGTGGATATGGACAATGCCAAGGCGTCAAGGGCCCAAATCAATAGTTTGCCGGACACCAAAGTGTCTTTTAACGATATGGTGTTAAAGGCATGTGCCATGGCCCTTAGGAAGCATCCGCAGGTAAATACGACCTGGACGGATGAAGCTACCTTATTTAAGAAGCATATCCATATGGGTGTTGCCGTAGCTGTGGATGAAGGACTTGTAGTTCCAGTGGTTAAGTATGCGGACCAGCTTACCTTGACCCAGATTGGCGCATCCGTAAAGGATTTGGCCGGTAGGGCACGAAGCAAGAAAATAAAACCGGATGAAATGGACGGCAGTACCTTTACCGTTTCCAATCTAGGGATGTTCGGTATCCAGGAGTTCACCTCTATCATCAACAAACCAAATTCCGCTATCCTTTCCGTTGGTGCTATTGTAGAAAAACCAGTGGTCAAGAATGGTGAGATTGTCGTCGGGAATACCATGAAAGTGACCTTGGCTTGTGACCACAGGACCGTAGATGGGGCTGTTGGGGCGCAATTTTTGCAAACCTTAAGGGCCTATTTGGAAAACCCGGTAACCATGCTTGCTTAGCAGTAGGTACGAATGGATTCATAAAATCTATACAAAAAAGCATTCCATAACGGGATGCTTTTTTATCTTTAAAAAGAACTAAACGAAAATTATGAAATATCTCATCTCACTTTACCTGCTCGCTTTCGCCTTTAGCTGTGGGAGCACAAATATCAAGAACACACCAACAGCTACAGCACCGATTGGGGGCCCAGAGGGGGTAAAGGCACAGCTTCCTCCCGCAACTAACGAGGAACTTTCCGGTTTTACCAATGCAGAAAAGATAGGGGAGTTGATGAATTTTTTAGCTTCGGATGAGCTTCAAGGTAGGGATTCCGGTAGTGAGGGAATAGAAAAGGCCGCGCAACTTATTGAAAAACGATTTAAGGAGAATGGGGTGCTACCTTATTACACAAGCTATAGGGATACGCTTTCCAATTTTAAAAAACCAGCCTTTAATATTGTGGGTGTGGTAGAAGGAAATGACCCTATATTAAAGAAGGAATACATAGTAATCGGTGCCCACTACGATCATATTGGGATTATCAAGGCCGAAAACGGGGATGCCATAGCCAATGGGGCCAACGATAATGCTTCCGGAACTTCCACGGTATTGGAATTCGCGCGCTATTTTGGCAATGCGAAAACCAACAAACGTAGTTTGATTTTTGCCTTGTTCAGCGCCGAGGAAAAAGGATTGTTGGGTTCGCAACACCTGGCAAAAAAAATGAAGGAAGCCGATTTGAACTTATATGCCATGTTGAATTTTGAAATGACAGGGGTGCCGTTGCGGGGCAAAGATTATGAGATGTATATTACGGGCTATAGTAATTCCAATCTAGCTGAGGTTAGCAATACCTACGCCAAGGAAAACCTGATTGGATTTTTGCCTACGGCTAAGGAATACAACCTTTTTAAGCGTTCTGATAATTATCCGTTCCATCAAGAATTTAAAGTGCCCTCACACACCTATTGTACGTTTGATTTTACCAATTTTGACCATTATCATAAAGTAGGTGATGAAAATGATATCATGGATTTTCCGCATATGGCTACTATGGTGAATAAGATGATTCCTGTTTTAGAAGGAATCGCCAATGGGGAAAACCAAGAAGTAAAACTCAACTAAATAATACGTGTCACGGTAATTGAATGGGAGAGGTCTTTTGGGACTTTCCCTTTCGTTATATGACGGACTTAAACCAAACGATGTCTAAAAATATTATTATTTCGGGTACCAGTAGGGGTATAGGTTTGGAATTGGCCAAGCTTTTGGCGGATGACGGCCATAAGGTTCTGGCACTTTCCCGAAACCCAAGACCTATTTTGGATGTCAACCATGCCAATATAGCCACCTTCGCTTTTGATCTTTGCACCCCGGACGATTATAAAAAGGTTACGGAATTTGTACAAGATTGGGAACAAGTTGATGTGCTGGTTAATAATGCGGGTAGCCTTTTGAACAAACCGTTTTTAGAAACCACGGCCCAAGAATTCGAAGCGGTATACAAAGTGAATGTTTTTGGTGTTGCAGAACTTACCCGTTTGCTATTGCCAAAAATGAAAAAAGACGGTCATGTATTGACCATAAGCTCTATGGGGGGCGTGCAAGGGAGCATGAAATTTCCTGGCTTGTCCGCGTATAGCTCCAGCAAAGGCGCGGTGATAACCCTTACCGAACTTTGGGCGGAAGAGTTTAAGGAAACTGGCCCATCCTTTAATGTCTTTGCCCTAGGTGCCGTGCAAACGGAGATGTTGGAAGAAGCCTTTCCTGGGTATAAAGCCCCAGTAACCGCATTGGAAATGGCGGCTTACATTAAAGATTTTGCCTTAACAGGGCATAAGCTGTACAATGGAAAACTGCTGCAGGTGAGCAATAGTACGCCTTAGTTAGGTATGGAGTTTGGTTTATTTCAAAACTAAAATAATATGGAAACCCCAATTATTGATATCAATGAGTCATCCATTCATAACTTTGTAAATTCCTTACGTCCGGAAGATTTGGAAATAAGAAAAAAGTTGGATTTTGGATATTCCTACCAGAAGAATACTTTCATTCTCTTTGAAATAAGACCAGTTTGGAACAACCCTTCGGAAATACTACATTCGGAATTTGCGAAAATCAGATTTTACAGGGCAAGACAAGAATGGAGCCTATATTGGATGAGAGCAAGTGGGAAATGGGAGTTATACGATCCATTTCCAAAATCTTCATACCTAGATAAAATTATCCAGATAATAAAAGAAGACGACCATCATTGTTTTTTTGGATGATAGAGAGTTTGCTTTATGGATATGTGATTGAATCTCCTCTGCCTTGAATTTTAGGCTGACCATCAATATTAAGAATCAAATTCCACTCCGGATTGGTTTGCGTAACACGGATATTCAGTTTATCCGAGGTTTTGGAATAATAGATAGAAACCTCATTATCCCCTAACTTAATATTTTCAAGGGAAGCTCTGTCCCAAGCATCTGGCATTTTGGGGGTAATGACCACTTCTTTATGGGCTGCATTCGGTTGGAAGCCAAAAAATTGGTGGACAATGGGGTAGGCATAGCTGTAGCTATTCCATGCTTGTGCCATCATCCCAAAATCTGGGGAAACCTCATACATACTGCCGGGCAATGCATAACTAAAGGATCGGGTCATACGTTCCAAATAGTCCAACGCCTCATTTGGCCTGCCATAATTGTTTTCCGCAATGGCGGAAACCCCCGTCGGTAAGGTCATCACCGCACCCGTATAGGTAAAAATGGGGGGTGCCTTATAGGTATTCTCATTGGAACCTGCGGATTCGTCCCGGTCAATACCCGTAACAAATACCCCAAAGGGATTTACATAATTTTTGGCCGTTTCCAAGGCTTTGATGGCTTTGTCCGGGTC
>CALEYA010000123.1 GCA_937926215.1 uncultured Croceitalea sp.
CATTTTGTGGAGTCCCAATTGTTCGCACCTACCTTCGGTAAGTGGGGCGCAGATCAATCCGCGACCATGGGTAGCCATAAAGTTGATGGTTTCCGGGGTGACCAATTCCGCGGCTGCAAGAAAATCCCCTTCGTTTTCCCGATTTTCGTCATCTACCACAATGATAACCTGACCGGCTTTAATAGCTGTAATGGCTTCTTGAATGGTATTGAGTTTTATTTTTTTTGATGTTATGCTTGTTGCCATTTTGACTATTTATTAGCGTAGTAAACCGGGTTTGTTATTTAGGAATATTTCCAAATACGTGTAGGTTACTTTATTATTATGACCTTAGTTATTCAATCTAGTCTAAGTTCTGTAGTTCATTTTTAATCTGATTTTTTGAATAGAAATAAACAATGAAAAATACGAGTGCCCCAAAAAAGAAAGCAATGCCAGGATTGAATTTTTCTTTTTTGCCGATTAGCTTATAAAATTCAGTGTATTTCATTGCTGATTTCACAACAAATAACACATAGAGTAATAGAATAACGATATAAATAATAGCTGATGCCAGTTCTGGAACAGGAATAAAAGCCGTAAAAGGCCATACAAGAACTAAGTAGAGATAACATACTAATGCTATGTCCGCAGCTCCTTTATATTGCTTAAAAACAGTTTTTACCCTATCATATAAGGAATTTGTCAGCTTTCCCGAAAGCTGCAATTGCTCTAACGTTATACCCCTAGTTTCCAAAACTTTTATCGCCATATTCCTAAATGACTCATTAAATTCATATTGCTCGTATTTCTGAACAACGTTAAGTAAACGCTCGTCGGAATAACCGTTTAGTGTTATGTAATCCTTAGAGTTTTCCGAAAAAGTAAAATTCTTTAAAGTGGTTTTAAGTTCATCATGCACTTTTTGAGAGTCCGATGTTTCTACTGCTTCCTCTTTCTTCTTCTTAAATAGATTGACCACCTTATCTATCACATTGGCAAAGCTCATAAGGCCTTTGTCCGCTGTGGCCCGTTTGGTTAGGGAAATGCCCAAAGGCATCATAATAAGGGTGGAAAGCCAAGCCCCTAAAATAGGGTGCATAGCGTTCTTTTTGGCATAGTTGTCCGCAAATACACCTATAAAATAATACACCAAAAATAATATAATGGCGACCACCATGGGCAAGCCCAATCCTCCTTTTCTGATAATGGCCCCTAAAGGAGCGCCCACAAAAAATAGGATAATACATGAAAAGGCCAAGGCAAACTTCTTATGCAAAGACAAAATATGCCTGTTGTGGATTTCATACCGTTTGTTCAGTTCGTTTTTCTTTCCTTTTATGGTATTCAAAATGTTGTTGACCGTATTTTTTGCATTACTGAACATTTGGGCCTTTTGCCACTCCGGTAGCAAAGCCGTAATATCCCCTTTGGCAAATGCGATATCCGCTAGACTGTCTTTTCCGGTTTCCTTTTCCAATTTGATGGTCGAGGTTTTTATTTTGTCAATTAAGGAATCTGCCGCCTTTAGCGGAAAGGCTCCCATACGGGCACTAATATTTTTGGAAAATGCCGTTACCTGTTTGATATTGTTTTCTTTAAGGGAATCAATATCCTTGGCCAAACGAAAGACATTTTTCATTTTATCCGTAGTGATGTCGGATTCTTCTTCTATATTTTGGTCGTTTAAGGTCGATACATCAATATTCGTGATGTAGGTTTCAAACTTTGCCTTAGTAAAAGGCCTCTTGCGCTTTTCTTTGGCATCTTTAGGCTGCATTTCCTCATAGCGGTGTCCATCGTTCAACACCAATTGGATAATATCCGATTCCTCACTACTGATAAGTTCGCCGGTTTTTGCCTTGATTACCGTGGAATTCACCTTGTTCGTGGCTTTTTGATGGATAATAACATCTTCCAAAAAGCGGTCGTTCTCCCCGGATTTTTTGGCCACTTTGATATTCATGTCCGTTCCTTCGATATCACTAAAAACCCCTTCTACAATAACCGCAGCAGGTTTGACCTTAGCAATATTGCGACGCATATTAAATATTTTCTGTTCCGAGGCCGGGATGACATTATTGGCAAAGAAGAACGTAACGCCCCCGAGTAGGGTCACAAAGACCACCAGGCTCCTCATGGCTCGTTGTAATGAAATCCCGGAGGCTTTCATTGCCGCAAATTCATAATTTTCCGCAAAAGAACCGAAAGTCAAAATAGAGGAGAGCAATACGGTAAGTGGCAATACCTTTTCCGTTAGGTTGGGCATTAAATAAAAAAGGAATTTGCCTATGATCAGTAAGTCCAAATCCTTTCCTGCAAGATCATCAATAAACAACCAAACCGTTTGAAAGATGAAAATCACCATTAAGATGACAAACGAACTGAAAAAATTGTACAGAAAGCTGGTTAGAATGTAGCGGTCCAGTATTTTCAAGACATCAAATTCATCCGTTAATATTGCTAGTTTTGGTTCGGTCGTTTTACGGAAACCCTATCTCGAGCTATAAAAACACGCTATCGGAGTCCTGTAAATATGCTAGTTTCTAATAATGTAATAGCCATCGTTCTTATACTTGGCTTCGTCAAAAGTAAACAAGCTTTTTGATAAGGGCTGGTCGGTTTTGAAAGAATTAACGGTAATGGTCGTCTTGGTACCGTTCTTACCGGTCTCTATCAACTTATGGATGTGCTTGGTTTCCGCATCTATACCCAACAGAATGGTCTTTATTTCCGTATCGGTATCAATAGGTACCAACTTTACAAATTGGATTTTACGGCCCTTTATGTTTTGCAGGATATCCCATTCGTAATTATGGCCTTCTTTATAAAAAGTCAACATTTTTGAGGGGGTAACCGTGTTTTCGCCTTCGCTGGGTTCTTCAATGGTAACTTCTTCATTATCTGGCACAATAGTGTATACCAATTTGCCATCGAACAATCGTTGCGATCCAAAAAGGTCTACCAAATAGTCAACGCCCTGTAAAATGGCCTTTCCTTTTGTTTCACTTTTGGTATTCGCTTCCGTATTTTCCAAAGCATATACAAAATCAATTTGAATATTATCGTAGGCGATTACTTTGTTATAAACCTCGTCCAGTAGGGCTTTCGCTTTTTGCGAGCTTTGGGAAAAGCCATTGAACGTCATACATACCAATACTAAGAGTAGTGTTTTTTTAAACATGAGTTTCTTATTTTGTCTCGTTTTGTAATAATAAATCTAGGGCTACCATATCGGTAACCAAAACCTGTCTCGCCTTGCTTCCCTCGAATGGACCAACAATTCCAGCCGCTTCCAACTGATCAATAATCCGACCGGCCCTGTTATAGCCTAGTTTTAGTTTTCTTTGGATGAGGGATGCGGAACCCTGCTGGGCAATTACGATAACTTCTGCAGCTTCCCTAAATAACTTATCCCTATCCGAAATGTCATAATCAATACCCGTGCCAGAATCTTCTCCCACATATTCTGGTAATTCGTGTGCACTTGGATAGCCACGCTGTGAACCGATATACTCGGTAATTTTAGCGACTTCTGGGGTATCCACAAAAGCACATTGTATTCTGGTAACGTCATTCCCTTGGGTGTAGAGCATATCCCCCCGTCCTATCAATTGGTCTGCCCCTTGGGCATCTAAAATGGTCCTGGAATCTATTTTTGAGGTCACCCTAAAGGCTATCCTAGCAGGGAAGTTGGCCTTGATCAAACCCGTAATTACGTTAACGGACGGTCGTTGTGTAGCAATGATCAAATGGATGCCAATAGCCCGCGCCAACTGCGCCAATCTGGCAATAGGGGACTCCACTTCCTTTCCAGCGGTCATAATAAGGTCGGCAAATTCATCCACTACCAAAACAATGTAGGGTAGAAATTTGTGACCGTCATTCGGATTTAGTTTTCTTGCCTTGAATTTGGCATTGTATTCCTTAAGGTTCCGTACCATGGCGAGTTTTAACAACTCGTAGCGGTTGTCCATTTCAATACAGAGCGAATTAAGGGTGTTGATGACCTTGGTATTGTCCGTAATGATGGCTTCTTCAGAATCCGGGAGTTTTGCCAGATAATGGCGTTCAATTTTGTTGAAAAGGGTGAGTTCTACCTTTTTTGGATCTACCAAAACGAACTTTATCTCCGCAGGATGTTTTTTGTAGAGCAGGGAGGTAATTACTGCATTCAACCCTACGGATTTTCCTTGTCCCGTAGCACCTGCCATGAGCATATGTGGCATCTTGGCCAAGTCTACCACAAAAGTTTCGTTACTGATCGTCTTTCCAAAAGCAATGGGAAGTTCCATCTCCGCATTTTGGAACTTTTTGGAGGCAATAACAGAACGCATGGATACCGTAGAAGCGTTTTTATTAGGTACTTCTATACCAATGGTCCCTTTGCCCGGTATGGGTGCAATTATCCGAATGCCAAGGGCTGCCAAAGAAAGTGCGATATCGTCCTCTAAATTCTTGATCTTTGAAATGCGTATGCCCGCTTCCGGTACTATTTCATAAAGGGTGACGGTAGGACCAATGGTTGCCTTTATTTGGGCAATACCGATTTTATAGTTCTTTAAGGTCGATACAATTTTGTTTTTGTTTTCTTCAAGCTCTTCTTGGTTGATGGTAATTCCCCCGGAAACCCCATGTGGATCCAGTAAATCCAAGGTTGGAAACTTATAATTACTCAACTCTAAAGTAGGGTCGAATTCCCCAAAATCTTCTACTAGTTTTTCCGCTTTTAGCTCATGGACCTCTTTTTCCTCGGGTACCTTGCTTACCTCCAAATCGATATTAGGTTCCTCTTGCGGTAGGTTGACGTCCAGACCTGCTTCCGGCTCTAAGGGTGGAATGTCCTTTTTATGGGTATAGGTATCCAATTTTAGTTCTGGTTCCCCTTCTGGAGTCAATGTATCCAAATCCAACGACATTCCACTATCGGTAGTAGTGCTAACAGTGGGCTCGAATTCTTTTTTCATGGAAGCGCGCTTTTCCCTAAGGTACTGACCAATGGCTTCTGGGGAAAAATTGAATAAGCGCACTAGGATAACGACCAGGGTAAAGACCAGCAGTAGGAGAACACCAATTTTACCGGTATAATCCTGCATAAAATCATTCATTTCGAATCCTATCAGCCCCCCCAATAAAGGGTGTTCGGCAGCGAAGAACCCGAGGGCTATGGAAACCCAGATCATGCCCAACAATCCCCATATCCATTTTCCCCATAATTTTTTTCCATCCAGTCCAAGAAATAGATACAGTCCGGTAATAGCCAACAATATGGGAAAAGTGAAGGAAGCCAAACCAAACCCTTGGTACATGAAAAAATGGCTCACAGCGGCACCAAACTTATTAAGCAGGTTGGCAGCTTGGGCATTCCGATCACTAAATTCCGATAACAGGCTTTGGTCTTCTTGCCAACTAAAATAAAAGGAGAGGAACGAAAAGAACAGCGCAATGGCCAAAACAATCAAAAGACAACCTAAGATGACCTTGTTTTGTTTGGAAAGCGAAAAAGAGACCTTCTTCTTAGGGGTCGCCTTTTTTGATGTTCTACGTTTTTTGGCCATTAAAATGGATTAAAGGGAACAAATTTACGAATTTACCTTGCTAACGGACCGAAGGTAGGTGAACTAAAATAGTTTAGGGATGTAGATGAGCAGGCCAACAATCCCGGCCATTATGGAAACCGCCATTACGGCACCTGCCGATACGTCCTTTATAAACCCAATTTTTTTATCATAGTTGGGTTGTACAAAATCTGAAAGTTTTTCAATACCGGTATTCATTCCTTCTACGGCCATGACCATGCCAATGGCCAAACATTGGATACACCATTCCGTGATGGAAATCTCCAAATAGAATCCCAAAGCAGTCATCAACAGTCCTATGAAGAACTGTATTTTGATACTCGCTTCCGTTCGGATCAGCAGAAAAAGTCCTTTAAAGGCAAATCCAATACTCTTCAACCTATTTTTTGCAAACGACTCCTTAGGCATCCATCAGTGCTTCTAGTGCCGCCTTGTAGTTAGGTTCGTCGGCTGTTTCTTGTACTTGTTCCGTGTATACTATTTTTCCCTGGTCGTCCAGCACTACAATACATCTGGAGTGTAAGCCAGAAAAAGGTCCCGTTGCAAACTCCAATCCGTAGTCCTTACCAAAGTCACCCGTTTTAAAATCGGATAGCATTTCAACGTTTTCAATACCTTCTGCTCCACAGAAGCGTTGTTGGGCAAAAGGAAGGTCCCTTGAAACGCAGATTACTTTGGTGCCTTCCAATTCCGCCGCTTCTTCATTAAATTGACGAACGGATTTGGCGCAAGTGCCAGTATCAACACTAGGGAAGATATTAAAGACCACTTTGCTACCTTGATATGTGCTTAGTTCTGCTTGGGAAAGGTCCGTTTTGGTAAGTTTAAACGCTGGAGCGTTCGTATTGATATTCGGAAGTTCACCTACCGTGGTCACGGGTGTTCCCCCTAATGTTATGGATGCCATGTTGCTATTTTAAAATTTAATGTGAAGGTATAAAACCAATATACCAAAACCAATAAGTTATTCCGTAAAATATTAAGCCGGATCAGTCGCGGTCAATTGCTTTATTTTGATATTGAAGGCCGCAAAAAGCAGTGTCATAAAGGGACTCAACCAATTAAAAACAGCGAAGAGGGCGTACTCACCAACACCAACACCCAACACACCACTATGGTACGCACCACAGGTATTCCATGGCACCAATACGGAGGTCACCGTACCTGAATCTTCCAAGGTCCTGCTCAAATTTTCCGGCGCCAACCCGCGTTCTGCATAGGCTTTGGAAAACATTTTACCTGGTACGACAATAGCTAAATATTGGTCGGAAGCCGTAATGTTTAATGCCAAACAACTTCCCACGGTACTCGCAAAAAGACCGAAAGTGGTTTTTGCCATGGCCAATAAGGATTTTGTGATCCGTTGCAACGCACCAATACCATCCATAACCCCGCCAAAGACCATTGCACAAACAATGAGCCATATCGTATTTAACATACCATACATACCCTTAGCCTTAAAAAGTTTTGAATATTTATCAGGGGCATCTATATTTGTCTCTACCGTTATTGCATTCATTATGGCTTGATAAGAACTTTTAAAATCCAAAGTCTGGACGCCAGCAAGTTCTTTAAGAACTTCTGGTTGCAAAATCACTGCAAAGATTCCCCCTAACAGAGTTCCAATCAAAAGAGCAACCAAAGGCTGTACTTTTTTGACAATCAAACCAATTACAACTAAAGGAACTAAAAATACCCAAGGGGTAATGTTGAATTTATCTAACAAAAGATTTGATATTTCTGAATGATCAGTTTCACCAACTGAATCTTGTCCAAATCCTATAATTACAAATACAATTATCGTAATAAGTATGGTTGGAACAGTGGTCAAAGACATGTATTTAATATGGCTAAAAAGTTCACCACCGGCCATTGCCGGAGCTAGATTTGTGGTATCGCTTAAAGGCGATAATTTGTCCCCAAAATAGGCGCCGGATAAAACCGCGCCTGCCGTCATTCCCAGGGAAATCCCCATTGCTTCACCAATACCAATCAAAGCGATGCCAACAGTTGCGGCAGTAGTCCAACTGCTCCCTGTGGCAATTGAAATGATGGCACAAATGACCACACAAGCCGCCAAAAATATGGTAGGATTAAGAATTTGCAGACCGTAATAAATCATGGCAGGGATAATTCCGCTTACCAACCAAGTTCCGCTTAATGCCCCCACTAATAATAAAATCAATAAAGCTCCGGTAGTAGATTTTACATTTTCAGCTACTTCCAACATCATCTGCTTAAAGCTTACCTTATTGAAAAACCCAACTATTGCCGCAACTGCAGCTCCCAAAAGAAGTGCAAATTGGTTAGGTCCATCAATAGAACTATCGCCAAATGCAACAAGGACATTATAGGCAAGTAAACCAATTAGAGCGACTATCGGTATTAAAGCTTCCCATATATTGAGTTCTTTGTTTTCAATAACACGTTCGTTTTCCCTATACTTTGGTTTGCTGGTCTCTTTTGACATGGTCTTGGATAAATTTGGTAAGGAGTAATATTACGACTTTGCCTTATGTTCTCCAAACCAAGTGTAGGCTTATGCTAAAATGGTCGACCCATCCAAGATGTCCAAGGCTTGCATACACGCTTTCATCTCCAGATAGGTTTGATGTATGTCATTATCCAAGCCAATGGAAAAGCGGATCAATCCGTCAGAAAGGCCCATTTGCTGCTGTTCTTCCTCCGGAATTTCAGAAGAGGTCGATGTTCCCGGTGCACTAAAAAGGGTTTTATAGAACCCAAGACTTACGGCGAGATACCCCAAGTTTTTGTGTTGCATCATCTCCATAAGGGCGTTCGCTTTCCCCAAGGAGCCTACATCTATGGTCAGTAATCCCCCAAAGCCGTATTCTGCATCCATTTGGGTCTTAAAGACCTGATGCCCTTTGTGTGATGCCAGTCCGGGGTATACCACCTTTAGCCCATCGTTTTCAAAACATTGGGCCAAGTGTAACGCATTTTCACTATGTTTTTTTATACGGATGTGTAGTGTCCTCATATTTTTTAGGATACTTGCTGCCCGAAGGCTATCCAGCGTACTCCCAAACAACATTCCGGCACCTTCATTAACGTCTTTAAGGGAAAGGCAGAACTCCGAAGAAGCACATACGGCCCCTGCCACACAATCGCTGGTACCATTGATAAATTTAGTAAGGCTATGGATGACGATATCCGCACCCAAATGTGCCGCGCCAATACTTAAAGGTGAAAAGGTATTGTCTACCACTAAAGGAATACCATGTTTTTTAGCTAAAGCTGCCAATGCCTTGATATCGGCTACCTCCAAAAGGGGATTACTTACGGCCTCACAATAAATCATCTTGGTTTTTGTGGTTATCTGGCTGGCTACTATCTCCAGATTGGTAATATCCACAAAAGAGGTTGATACATTGTATTTTTTTAAAAAGTTCTTCATGAAGGCATAGGTTCCGCCGTAGATGGTCCTGCTCGTTACAATATGGTCGCCAGCATCGCAGAGTTGCATGATGACGGAACTAATGGCGCCCATACCACTGGCGTATACATTTGCTGTTTCGGTTCCTTCCATAGCTGCTAGCGCTTCCCCCAAATAGAGGTTGGAAGGGGAGGAATGCCTGCTGTATAGGTAACAGCCTTCGGTATTGCCCTCAAACGTATCGAACATGGTTTTAGCCGATAAAAAGGTATAGGTCGATGAATCTGATATGGAAGGGTTTACCCCACCAAACTCCCCAAAATACTGTAATCCTTGTAACTCCTCTGCCGACTTATATTTCATGTTCAATAAATTTTAAGTAAAAATAGCTATGATTAAAATTTTAATCAATTAAAATATACTATATTAGATTTTAAATCTAACTTTATAAATAATATAGATTTTAATTCGTTTTAAAATGATTTAAATCCTTTTAATCGGAATAGAAACCCAAAGACTATGGACGCAATTGACAAAAAACTACTGCAACTCTTACAAGAAGACTGTAAAAAAACCACAAAGGAATACGCCTTGCAGCTAAATCTATCCACAACAGCGGTTTATGAACGCATTAAGCGTTTGGAGCGTGAAGGCACCATCACCAAATATGTGGCCTTGGTAGATAAAGAAAAAGTGAACCGTAGTTTTACGGTACTTTGCCATATAAAGTTGATCCAGCATACCAAAGAAAATATTATTCGGTTTGAAAAACAGGTGCTTTCTTTGGAGGAAGTAAAGGAGTGCCATCATATCAGTGGGGACTATGATTATATTTTGACCATCCATTTGGAGAACATGCAGTCATACCGGGAGTTTATGGTGGGCAAACTCACTACCATAGACCAAATTGGCAGTACGCAAAGCTCTTTTGTTATCAATTCCGTCAAAAATTCCACAGCAGTTTTTATTTAAGTTTTAACCTAAAATGCTGTTAAAAGAACGGTATCAAAAGGAGGATAAGGCTTAACTTTAGGGAACAATCAAAAAACAATCATCATGATGACCCCTCGTAATAGGGTGTTGCTCATTTCCGTGGCGACCGCTCTGGGCTGTGCAGCGCTTATGCTCTACACCAAAATATCCAAAGACATCATTTTTAATGGGTTACGGTATTGTGCCTTACAACAATTTGATTTGGTATTAGGTCCAGCAGCACTTTTGACATCCGCCGGTTTTTCAGGTTTTATGGCTTCTTTGGTCGTCATTAGAAAAAGTTTGATTCCGCATGTGGTAATGTCCATGTATGTAGTGGCTAAAATGTTCTTTGTAAGTACCTGTCCAGATTTCTCCAGCCCATTGTGGTTCGACCTTACCTTAAATACCGCATTGTTGTCGGGAATTTGGTTGGGGAATTATATAGCCAAAAAGTTTCCGCTGGCCCCAATATAGAAAGCATCCAGTTACCAAAAAACATTCGTATTTTTGCTTTCGTTTTTACGACATACTTTTAGTAAACTACCCCGGGGCAAGTCCACGAGGCATTTGTGAGTAACAAGATTATAATTTCAAGGCAAGCCTTGGGGTAGTATACCCTATGGCGGTGCCAACAAAAAATCGTAGTGATATGAGTGAATATGATGTGGTTGTTATAGGGTCTGGGCCAGGAGGATACGTGGCAGCAATCCGATGTGCCCAATTGGGTATGAAGACGGCACTAATAGAAAAATATGCTACTTTGGGCGGTACCTGCCTTAACGTAGGATGCATTCCCTCTAAAGCCCTGTTGGACTCTTCCCATCATTATGAAGATGCGGTAAAACACTTTGAGACCCATGGTATCGAGATTCCCGGAGAGGTGAAAATCAATTTGGAAAAGATGATCGGGCGCAAGCAAGCCGTTGTGGACCAGACGACCAAAGGCATTGAATTCTTGATGGACAAGAACAAAATCGAAGTCCATCGCGGCGTCGGCAGTTTTAAGGATACCAATACTATTACGATTACCAAAGAAGATGGCAAAACCGATACGGTTTCGGCTAAAAATACCATTATAGCCACAGGTTCCAAACCAGCTACGCTACCATTTATCAAATTGGATAAAGAACGTATTATTACTTCTACGGAGGCTTTAAAACTAAAAGAGGTACCCAAACATATGATCATCATCGGTGGTGGGGTCATTGGATTGGAACTTGGACAGGTCTATAAGCGCTTGGGAGCAGAGGTTTCCGTAGTGGAATATATGGACCGGATTATCCCTGGAATGGACGGGGCACTTTCAAAAGAATTGATGAAAGTGATGAAAAAGCAAAAAGTAAAGTTCCACGTATCCCATAAAGTAAAATCGGTGGAACGAAAGGGTAACGAAGTAGTGGTTAAGGCTGATGACAAAAAAGGCCAAGAGGTTGAATTTAAAGGGGACTATTGTCTGGTTTCCGTGGGAAGAAGACCTTTTACGGATGGACTTAATGCCGCCGCCGCAGGCGTTGAACTTGACGAACGTGGAAGGGTAGTAGTAAATGACCACCTGCAGACCAGCGCCTCCAACATTTACGCTATTGGCGATGTTGTTCGCGGGGCTATGCTGGCACATAAGGCCGAGGAAGAAGGTACAATGGTAGCGGAATTGATAGCAGGTCAAAAACCACATATGGATTACAACCTTATTCCCGGTGTGGTGTACACTTGGCCAGAGGTTGCTGCCGTTGGTAAGACCGAAGAGGAATTAAAAGAAGCTGGGATAGCCTATAAAACGGGGCAATTCCCAATGCGTGCTTTAGGTCGTGCACGGGCCAGTATGGATATTGACGGTTTTGTCAAAATATTGGCGGATAAGGAAACCGATGAAGTTTTAGGCGTTCATATGATAGGCGCCAGATGTGCCGATTTAATTACCGAAGCGGTAACCGCCATGGAGTTTAGGGCCTCTGCAGAAGATATGGCCCGTATGAGCCATGCGCATCCTACCTATGCGGAAGCGGTTAAGGAAGCGGCACTAGCAGCTACCGGCGACCGGGCTTTACACATATAAGCTTTCGTTTGAACCGCGTGTAATATAGAAAAAGGAAGACTGCTAAAGCGGTCTTCCTTTTTTCAATCTGTATAGTATGAGTAGGCTTATGTTTACTTGATTAACTCAACATCCGGATATGCTGCTTTATACCCAAACCAAAAGGCATTGTGGGTCGGGAACCGCTCCAAGGTAGTCCCATCTTGATGCACCATAAGATTTTCCTTAATGGTCCAAATACCGCCTTTTTCGTCGGTAGCGGTGCGCTGTCCATCAAAATTAGGGAATGTGATTCCTTTGGTCTTAAACACCCTATGGGCTCCCGTTTTATCCGTAAAAACGGTAAAATCGACCTTCCCTATTTTACTTTGATACACCTCGTTTTTCTTCAAGAATTTACTGCTTATGGCAATATTTAAGTCGCGTTCCTCCGGTATGCGAACCGCTAGGATTTCATCCTTATTATTAAGGCTGCTATCAATAGTAGGCACGGTGAACATAAGGTCATCCGTGGCAAAATAGTCTTTATAGGCAACGCCTTCCCTATAATCCCTTCGGTGACCTGTATTTAAAGACAGTACTTTGGTATCTGGATGACGTTTTTTCCATTCTCCCCAAGTGGTCGTGACCACGCTTAAATACTCCAGTTGTATGTCTTTTCCAACAAGTGGTCCTATTACAGGTTCGCCATCCAGCGTGCTCCATAAAGATTGTGTTGCTTTATCGTACATCAGTTTGTTGGAACGGTATAAAAAGCCACTGGTTCCCATCTGGTGTTTTATGCCATCATGCTCCGTTTTGTACAGGATTACCGTTCCACAAAGGGTGCAATACACCCCGGCAACATCCTCACCGCCAACGGTATCCACAAACATTTCGTGCCAAGCTAAAATCTGCTTGGGATACGCCCGTGCATCACCATTTACTTCAATACCAAAAACAATGGATTTATCCTTTAAGTAGGTAGCTTCCAATGCTCCCAACATTTTTGGTTGTCTTAAAGGAGGTATACCATCTTGTAAAACACCGCCCCAGCGTACTTCATCCAAACGAATAGTGGCTTGCTTTTCCCTATCTAAAAAATAACGACTGAATTTTGCATCGATGCCCTCATGCAAGGCCGCTTTAAAAGCAAAATAATCATCTGGATATGATTTATCCTTGTTCCAAAGCCATTGGTACCACTTGTCCAAATCGTAGCCAAAGGACTTGTTCGTCTTGTTTTGAAGCAGTTTTAATAGTTTACTGGAAGTTCTGGTGTTTTGGGAAAAATAAAGGGTTTCCAAAAGAAAAATCTCATAAGAGGAATCCCATTCCGCATCCAATTGATCAATTATGGCATTGACACTTTTTTCAGATTTAGCACTTAGTAAGCTCAAAAAGTAGGATGTAACCGGCAATTCCTTGGCTGCAACCTTATCGGTATTCGTATGGACCGCTCCGGTGTCCCTATCTAAATAATGAAAACTGGCCAAGCCAAAGTATAGTGAGAAGAGGAGGACACTCTTTATTTTTAGGGATGTCATCATAACGCTATTTTTACCCGTTGGTCGAAGATTTTTACGTTCCCATCGGTTTTTAACGAAGAATTAACCCTAAGATCTGGATGCAATGCATTTGTTTTAAGGCGATTCCGGTCTAATGGATACCAGGTAAAAATGGCACAGGAGAAGGTGCAATTCGAAACTATAAAAAACTAAAAATCAAGTTATTATAAGATAGAATAGTGCGTTTCGCTATCCTCGGACCCTTACTAAAATTCGATGAAGGATGCCACGAATTTTACCAAAAACTTCCCGAAGAATGGAATCTAAACGTTTTGTGAAGTTAAGGGCTCCATTTTTTAGGACATCAAGACGGGTATTCAAATGCGCTTTAATGGCCACTTCATGCGTATTGTAGCGTAATGCCAAAAAGGTACACGCAAACATGAAGGCCAAAGCGGCGGGGATAATGACGATTGGGGAAAGGGAGTGATGGAAAAAGCGATACAGTCCCAATCCGGTAAAACTTCCGTAAAGGATGATAAAATGGATGATATAAATCGATAGGGTACTGGAACCGATGGCCAGCAAAGTTTTTTGTTCCAAAAACTTTCTAATACCCATAAATAAGGCAAAAACCAGCAATACGTCCCCTAAGCGTATGAACAGATAATTATTCTCTTCTATTCGTTTAAAAAGGCTGATACCGGTATTTTCATACAAAAAGATAAATCCATCCGAAGAGAAGAAAAGTAGGGAAGCACCTAAAACCAAGGCTATGGAAATTGCAACGGGATAAAGGTTTTTGTACGATTTAAACTTGGTAAACAATAAGGATAAATAGCCCCCAATAGTGGCATATCCCAACCATGGAATAATGGTAAAAACAGAACCGTTCGCTTTTGTAAAATAGTTGGCTATGGCATTTGGGAACCACGTAAAATCCCAACTTTTATAGAGCGGTTCAAACAAGAACAGCACTAAGGTCGTTGTTATAAAAATGGTAGGAAGTAACCATGCCTCACGTTTTACGGCAAACAGATAGATACCAATAATTGCAAGAATGGAAAGACCTATGCAATGCAACACATCGACCAAATAAAATCCGTCATAGATTTCGCCTTGTAACAACCCAAAAAGGTTCATACGTAAGAGGTAACCAATAAAAAGGAGTTGCAAGCCTCGTTTTATTCCTTTTTTCACCCTAGGGTTTTCCCAACCTTTTTCTGGGGATTTGACCAATAAATAGGTAAAAATAAATCCGGAAACCGTAAAAAACACCGGTGCTGTAATTCCCCTAAAATACAACCAGATGTTGTAAAAGATATTATTAGGGTCCCTAAAGGCATTGTCCAAAAGACCGTCTACAAAGTGTCCTTGCAGCATCATGAGTATGGCCCATGCGCGCATGACATCAATAAAAAACAATCTTGTAGAATTAGGTTTCATACTACAGCTACTATCCTATATACTGAAATTCAGCGGTTTTGGATGTTTAAACGGCAAAATTATAGAATTTTAAGGCAGGTGTCTACTTTTTGCGGTATTTTAGCGGATAACGCAAGAGATACGCATTATGGCTAAGATTTTGGCATTCGCAGGAAGTAATTCTTCCGTTTCCATCAACTATAAATTGGTAGAATATACCACTTCTTTACTATCTGGACACAGTGTTCAACTGCTAAATATGTCCAATTTTCCGTTTCCAATGTACAGTGCGGATTACGAAACTGCAAACGGATATTCCAATTCTTTGGTAGAGTTGAAAAACGACATTCAAAAATCCGACGCACTTATTATTTCGGTTAACGAGCATAATAGCAATCCCTCTGGGTTTTTTAAGAACCTTTTGGATTGGCTTTCCCGACTAGACCGTAACTTTTTAGAAAACACCAAGGTTTTATTGATGTCCACATCACCGGGTAAAGGTGGTGCAAAACATGCGCTGTCTGTTGTGGAACAACTTTTGCCAAGGTTTGGGGCTACCATTACAGGTACATATTCTTTGCCAGCGTTTACTGCAAATTTTGAAGTTGGTAAAGGGATAACGGACACCGAACTTTCCAAAGCGCATCAAGATACCCTTGATCAGTTTTTAAATGCCTTATAGCAAAAACCATTGAGAGCGCGCAAGCACTTTGAACTAAAAGATGCCGCTAGTTTTAAGCAATCCTTGCTGCAATGGGCCTCGCAATTTGAGGAAGTCGTCTTTTTGGACAGCAACTACCATAAGGACAACTACCCCTCTTATGACGCCATATTGGCGGTGGATGCCCAAAGCTATGTAAGGGCGAAAGTAGGCGAAGCATTTGAAGCTCTTTACAGGTACAAAAAGGAGTTGCAAGATTGGGTTTTCGGCTATTTGGGATATGATTTAAAAAATGAGATGGAAGCACTCGTTTCCAACAATGCCGATGGACTGGAATATGAGGACTTGTATTTTTTTCAACCCAGGCGACTCATATTGGTAAAAGAAAATCGAGTAGAATTTTTATATCTGGACCAATACAAAGAATGGATTTTCCATGATTTTGAAGAAATTCTAAAGGGCAAAACGGAAAAAACGGACCGCCCTTCACCATGTGAAAAACCGAAGATCAGACTTAGGATCCATAAAGAGGAATACCTAGCAAAAGTAAGTGAGGTGTTGAAACGCATACAACTCGGCGATATCTACGAGGTCAATGTATGTCAAGAGTTTTTTGTGGAAGACTGTGAAATTGACCCCTTGGCCACCTTTGAAAACCTCAACACCATTTCCGCATCGCCTTTTGCTGCATTTTTTAAATGGGATCACAAGTATGCCTTATGTGCCTCTCCAGAAAGGTATCTTAAGCGAATAGGGGAAACAGTAATCTCACAACCGATAAAAGGTACTGCGGCACGTTCCATGGATGTGCAAGAAGACCAGCAATTGCGAAATGCCCTTAAGCAAGATTCCAAAGAACAGGCAGAGAATGTAATGATCGTGGATTTGGTGCGGAACGATCTATCAAAAAAATCAAAAAAAGGAAGCGTGGAGGTGGAAGAGTTATTCGGTATTTACACCTTCAAACAAGTCCACCAAATGATTTCCACGGTAAAAGCGGAGTTTGATAGAACGGTGGATTCGCTTGAAATTATTAAGGATTCCTTTCCTATGGGGAGCATGACGGGTGCTCCTAAAATTGCGGCCATGGAAATTATTGAAGAAACGGAAGTCTCAAAAAGGGGATTATACAGCGGTGCCATTGGTTATTTTACCCCAACCGATGATTTTGATTTTAACGTAGTTATACGGAGTATCCTATTCCATGCGGACCGTAAATACGTTTCTTATACCGTAGGTGGTGCTATTACCGCCAATTCCATTCCGTTAAAAGAATACGAAGAATGTTTATTAAAGGCGAAAGCAATGCGAAGTGTGTTGGAAAGCCAAGGAGATTAGTAATTTTACAAGGTGCTTGATTCATTTAAAACCCATACAGCAACCCGGTTTCCTTTCTTAAAGGATACACGGTTTCTTGTGGCCTG
>CALEYA010000124.1 GCA_937926215.1 uncultured Croceitalea sp.
TGGGCCAATGATTTTGAGATTATCGGTCAAGGAAGAATAGGAAGGGGAAATACCATTTTCCAAGGGACCAACAGAAATGCCATTCGTGGCTTTACCAATCAGCAATTTAAATTCGAAGTAAAGAACGACAACTTTTTTGTAAGGGCTTATAACACCAAGGAATCGGGAGGAGATACCTATGACGTTCGCTTTACGGGAATCAATATTAACTCGCTATGGAAATCCAATACGCAATGGTTTACAGAATATGCGGAAACGTATATCCCAACCTTCTTGGGAGGGTTCCAAGCAGGATTAAGTAGGGAGGCAGCAGAGACTCAAGCCCATGCCGCAGCTAGAGCGGCTGCAGATACGGGCAGATTGGTGCCAGGAACAGCAGAGTTTGACAATGCGTTTCGTACCGTATCTTCAAATCCAGATTTGGGGACAGGTTCTTTGTTGATCAATGAAAGTGCTTTTTCCCATGTTAACGGAAACTACAACTTGGCCCATTTAATTAACGATTGGGCGGATGTGCAAGTTGGAGGTTCATGGAGAGAATACCGTTTGGACTCCCAGGGGACTATCTTTACGGATTTTGACGGACCTATTTCATACACGGAATTTGGTGCATACGCGCAAGCACAAAAGAAATTTTTGGATGAACGTTTAAAGATAACCGCTTCTGGTCGTTTTGATAAGAACGAATTTTTGGACGGACTTTTCTCGCCAAGGCTTGCAGCAGGCTTAACTTTGGGAGAACGCAGAAACCATAATATTAGGGCTTCCGTTCAGCAGGCTTTTAGAAACCCAACAACACAAGACTTCTTTATAGGTCTGGATTTGGGACTTGCCGTATTGGTAGGGTCTTCCCCGGATAACTTGGATAGGGATGTAAGAACTTTTGATATATCTACAGTAGGTCAAGGTATAACGGGACAATCAACGGCGCAGGTTGTAGGTAGACAGGCCTATGAAAATGCATTTTCTGTTAGTTCCGCGCAAGCAGGAACCCCAACCGGTGTTACAACATCTCTTATCCAACCGGAAGAGGTTACCGCATATGAACTGGGCTACAGAGCGCAAATAGGAAAATTGACCGTGGACTTAAGTGGTTACTTTAACCAGTTTACCAATTTCATTGTAAACGGTAGGGTTTTGGTGCCGTTTTATGGAGATGCCAGTGGAATTGTCAATGGTGTTCCAACAACAGCCGAACAAGGTTTGGCATTACAGGCCCTTCAAAACGGGGATACCCAGGTTTACCAAACCTATACGAATTCTGAAGCTCCTATTGATTCTTGGGGTGCTGTGGTAGGATTGGATTATCGTTTGGGTAAATTTGATTTGGGCGTTAACTATACGTACAACGATTTGGATTTTAACGAAGCTGCTTTTCCTGACATACGTACTAACTTTAATACCCCTAACCATAGGGTAAAAGCTTCTTTTGGTAGTACGGAGGCATTTGAAAACTTTGGATTTAATTTTAATTGGAGATGGAGTGATAGCTATTTTTGGGAAGCTGGCTTTGCAGATGGACAGATTCCTTCTTTTAGCGTTTTGGATGCACAGATTAGCTATGCTATTCCAAGCATTAAATCCGTTTTCAAAGCAGGTGCGTCCAACCTGCTCAATGAAGAATATGTAAATGCTGTTGGTACAGGTAATATAGGTTCCATTTACTTTGTTTCCTGGACAATTAATAACTAGTCCCCTAAAAAAATACAGTTGAAAAAAGCACCTTTTTAAGGTGCTTTTTTTTGTACAAAAAAAACAAAACCGTTGCTTCTTTAAAAGAAGGGAATAACCTATCTTTGCGCCCGAAAATTGATGGTATTTCGTTTTTTGGAAACCATATAATCTTGAAACACGTAAAAATGGCAAAAGTCACAGGTAAAGTTGCCCAAATTATTGGACCGGTAATTGATGTTGAATTTGAATCGGGAACAGAGATTCCTAAAATTTATGATTCGCTGGAAATTGCGAAGCAAGATGGTTCAACCTTGGTACTTGAGGTACAATCCCACATAGGGGAAAATACCGTAAGGACCATTTCCATGGATTCCACGGATGGTTTGAGTAGGGGTGTTGAAGCGGTAGCTACCGGTAGTTCTATTCAAATGCCCATTGGTGAGGATGTATACGGAAGGCTTTTTAATGTGATCGGTGATGCCATTGATGGAATGGAAAACCTGCCAAAAGCTGGTGACAATGGTTTGCCAATTCACCGTGAGGCGCCAAAATTTGAAGATTTATCAACGTCTACCGAAGTATTGTTCACCGGAATCAAAGTAATCGATTTGATCGAGCCTTATGCAAAAGGAGGTAAAATTGGTCTCTTTGGAGGAGCTGGGGTAGGTAAAACGGTACTTATCCAAGAGTTGATCAACAATATTGCCAAAGGACACGGTGGTTTATCCGTTTTTGCAGGAGTTGGGGAACGAACCCGTGAAGGAAATGATTTATTGCGTGAGATGTTGGAATCCGGAATTATAAAGTACGGTGATGATTTCTTGCACTCCATGGAAGAAGGTGGATGGGATTTGACTAAAGTGGACAAGAAGGCGATGAAGGAGTCCAAAGCGACCTTCGTTTTTGGACAGATGAACGAACCACCAGGAGCACGTGCACGTGTGGCACTTTCTGGTTTGACCATTGCAGAGTACTTCCGTGATGGAGCGGGTGACGGTCAAGGGAAGGACGTACTTTTCTTTGTGGATAATATATTCCGTTTTACACAAGCAGGTTCAGAGGTATCGGCACTTCTAGGGCGTATGCCTTCAGCTGTGGGTTACCAACCTACTTTGGCAACGGAGATGGGTGCCATGCAAGAGCGTATTACATCAACCAAAAGGGGGTCTATTACATCTGTACAGGCGGTTTACGTTCCTGCGGATGATTTAACGGATCCTGCACCGGCGACAACGTTTGCCCACTTGGATGCTACAACGGTACTTTCTAGAAAGATTGCGGAACTTGGTATCTACCCTGCGGTAGATCCTTTGGACTCAACCTCAAGGATTTTAACGGCGGATATTTTAGGGAACGATCATTACGGTTGTGCACAACGTGTAAAAGAGTTGTTGCAGCGCTATAAGGAACTACAAGACATTATAGCCATACTTGGTATGGAAGAACTCTCTGAAGAAGATAAGTTGGCTGTAGGCCGTGCAAGACGTGTACAACGTTTCTTGTCCCAACCGTTCCACGTAGCGGAGCAGTTTACAGGTATTCCTGGGGTTCTTGTTGACATTAAAGAGACCATTAAAGGGTTCAATATGATTATGGATGGCGAGTTAGATCACCTACCGGAATCTGCATTTAACCTTAAGGGGACCATTGAAGAAGCTATTGAGGCTGGTGAGAAAATGTTAGCTGAGGCCTAATTTATTAATTCAGAATGTTGAATGACAAATTTCTTGCATTCTAAGTTCAACATTCTAAGTTCAACATTCTAAATTTTAAAGATGTATTTAGAAATCGTGTCACCAGAAGCCACATTGTTTGCCGGAGAGGTTACTTCAGTTACCGTGCCGGGAATCAACGGGGAATTTCAAATGTTGCAGGACCACGCGCCAATTGTCTCCTTATTACAAGAAGGCGAGGTTAAGGTACAAGGGGATATTAGCATTGAAGAGGAATTTCAAGCTAAATTCTCCAAAGGAAACAATGGGGAAACGGTTTTGGCCATCAGTAGTGGAACCATTGAACTTAAAGACAATAAAGTAATCGTATTGGCGGATTAACACACTTTAAAAGCATATAATTACAATTTTATAAACCCGTCATTATTTGGCGGGTTTATTTTTTTAACGCCACCAATACCCATTCCCGTGTATCTGTCCTGTATCTTAAAATTTCAGCAAAACCGATGGCAAGATGGGCGTTTAAGGAACGTTGGTTGTTGGCATCGATTTCCGTGATGATTTCGGTAAATTGGGACCCTAAATTTTTTCGCATCGCTTCGTAGAGACCTCTAAATAGGCCTTTTCCTCGATATGCTTTGGCAATGCATATTTGTCCCATCACCATATACTTGGAACCATGGGAACGAATAATTTCGAGCTTTTGAAACATGGGTAGAAGGAGATCGATTTCCTTTCCAAAATCTGGGTGCATCGACAAGGCATAACCCACTACATTTTCATTGACTTTGGCCAAAGTATGGGGCCATCTATCGTTCATGGCCTGCAATAGCTCCAGGCTATGTTCAACGGTTAGAAAACCTTCTTTTTGTTGTTGCTCTTTAGAAAGGTTTGCAGGCAGATTTTCTTTTTGTAGGTATAAAATCTGCCGTAGTTCCGTTAGGGAGTCACATTTTTTATAGGTAATCATAAACAAGCATACTTCAATTAAAGATACCAAATGATATCATAGTATCTTTAGGCGTAACATGGACTATCCCGATAAAAGCAGAAAACATGGGTGATTTAACAAAAATAGTAGCGGCAATTAAAGAAAAGGCAGGGCAAACCGAGTCCTTAGGAAAGACCTTGAAGTTTAATCTTGGAGAAAACCAACTTTATATAGATGGTACGGGCGAAAAGAATTTGGTATCCATGGAGGACAAAGAAGCAGATTGCCAAATAGATGTAAGTTTTGAAGATTTTGTGGCACTTACAAAAGGGGAGCTTAAACCTATGTTCGCTTTAATGGACGGAAAAGTAAAAATCAAAGGCGATATGACCGTCGCTATGAAATTACAAAGCATATTTGGTTAGGCAATTGGATTGTCAGGCTGCATTTTAAAGTTTCAAAACCATTATCGATTTTAAAATAAGAATACGCTAAAATACAATGCAAGTGCACATGGAGACGAGGACCGCTATTCCAGAAATAGAAGAAATTTATAAAATTCAGCAAAGCAATTTTAGGTTTGTGGGGCAATCCACCGCCAAAGAAAGAATTGCAAAGCTTAAAAGGTTGCGTAAAGCTATTTTAGATAGGCGTAAGGAACTACAAGACGCCATGTGGAAGGATTTTAAAAAACCAGCGGCTGAAGTCGACCTCTCGGAAATTTATACGGTTACCAGTGATATTGATTTTACCGTTAAACACCTTAGCGCTTGGATGCGCCCTAAACCGGTTAGCACGCCAATTACAATGTTTGGGTCAAGTTCAAAAATTGTTTATGAACCCAAGGGCATGGCATTGATCATTGCGCCTTGGAACTATCCTGTACTATTGGTATTTGCCCCATTGGTGTCCGCCATAGCGGCGGGAAATACAGCCATTTTAAAACCTTCGGAGTTCACTGTGGCTACCAGTGCTATAATACGGTTGATTATAGAGGAAGTCTTTGACCCAAATGAAGTTGGAATTGTTGAAGGTGGGGTAGAAATCTCCCAAGCCTTATTGGATTTAAAATTCAATCATATCTTTTTTACGGGCTCCCCTTCCGTTGGTAAGGTCGTAATGGAGGCGGCCGCAAAACACCTTACTTCGGTAACCTTGGAATTAGGGGGCAAATCCCCCGTGATAATAGATGAAACCGCAAATATCAAGGCAACCGTAGCTCGCTTAGTTTGGGCAAAGTTCATTAACGCAGGGCAAACTTGTCTAGCACCGGATTACGTGCTTGTGCACGAAAGCAAAAAACATCAGTTTATAACCGCATTGGTAAGTCAGCTAAAAAAGAGCTATGGAGAGGACCCATCCAAGTCTTCGGATTATGCCGCTATTATTAACGAAAAACATTTTAAACGATTAACAACGTATTTGGAAGCCAGTCTAAATTTGGGGAGCAAACTTTTATATGGTGGGGATTGTAAAGCATTGGAGAATTTTATTGCGCCAACCGTTCTAGAAAATGTTCCTTTGGACAGTGCGATGATGCAAGACGAGATTTTTGGACCCATATTACCTGTTTTTAGCTATAAGGACAGCAATGAGGTGACGGAACTCATCAATTCCAAAGAAAAACCTTTGGCCCTATATATCTATAGCCGAAGCAAAAAGAACATTAAACACTTTATGGATAATACCTCTGCCGGGGGTAGCGGCATCAATATCTCCGCTATTCATATTGGCAATCCCTATCTTCCATTTGGTGGGGTAAACAACAGCGGTATCGGTAAATCTAATGGACATTTTGGTTTTATCGAGTTTAGCAATCAAAGAGGGGTTATGCGTCAGTATATTCCCAGTATCATCCAGTTGTTATTGCCGCCTTATACCAAGTCAAAAAGACGTTTGTTGGATTTTACCATAAAATGGCTTTAATATGAACGAAGAAAAATGGCGAATTGCCCGCAATGGGAACTGGAATTAATAGGGAAGGAATTACATTTGAGATATGCCAAATTTTCCAAAAAAACTAACGCAAAAATTAGAGGAACGGGTCCAGGGCGATTCGCTTCGGGAACTTCGTTCTTATGGGAATCTTGTTGATTTCTCTTCCAATGATTATTTGGGTTTTAGTAAGGAAGGGGATATCGAAAAAAAAGCCGTTGGGTTAGTTGGGAAAGAGGCGCCTAAAAATGGTAGTACAGGTTCTAGATTGCTTACCGGAAACCATGGTTTGCATGGAAACTTGGAAGGGTATCTTAGCGAGCTTTATGGCCTGGAGGGTGCTTTGCTTTTTAACTCGGGTTACGACGCTAACCTCGGGTTCTTTTCTTGTGTTCCGCAACGTGGTGATGTTGTCTTTTATGACGAATTGGTGCATGCCAGTATTAGGGACGGCATGCAATTGGGCAAGGCCACGGCTTATAAGTTTGCCCACAATAGTTTGTCAAGTTTGGATGAACGAATTAGCTGGTGCCGTAAAAAAGGATTTACCGGCGAGTACTATGTAGTAACGGAATCTGTCTTCTCCATGGATGGCGATTCCCCGGATTTGGAAAACCTAGTTGCCTATTGTAACAAGAACAATACGCATCTTGTGGTTGATGAAGCCCATGCCCTAGGTGTTTTTGGAAAAGGCTTGGTTGCCGGAAAAGGCTTGGAAAAAAGTATTTTTGCTTTGATCATTACTTTTGGTAAGGCCATGGGCTGCCATGGTGCGGCAATTCTAGGCAGCAGGAAATTGAAGTCTTTTTTAATCAATTTTTCCCGAAGTTTGATGTATACCACGGCCATGGCACCGCATAACGTTGCATTGATATGGGCCTCTTTTTTATATTTAAACGGCAAAAAAGGGCAAGAAGCTATTGAAAACCTAAAAGCGCGTATCGCGTATTTTAAAGAAAGCGTAACCAGCTTGCAGTTGGAAAGTAGATTTTTGAAAAGTGATGCGGCCATACAGATTGCCATTATGGAAAATAAAGGGAAGGCAAAGAAAGTTTCCCAAAAGTTGAGGGATGCCGGCTTTGATGTTAGGGCTATCCTTCCTCCTACGGTACCGGAAGGCAATGAACGTTTGCGGTTATGTTTGCACGCTTTCAATACCAATGAAGAAATAACGGAATTGTTACATACAATTAAAGAAAACTATGGGTAAGGATTTAGTGACTTTAGGAAGTTTTGAGTTTTTGGCGGATGTCCAGATCATTAAAGGTAAGATGGAGTCAGAAGGCATTGTAGTGACCCTTAAGGACGAAAATACCGTAGGGGTAGAGCCCTTTGCCAGTAATGCTATTGGGGGCATTAAGCTCCAAGTTCATGAAAAGGATAAGGAACGGGCAAAAGCCATATTGGATGAAGTTCGGAATTATGCCGTGGATGATGATGGTGTTTTGATTACCTGCCCCAACTGCAAAGCCCAAAAATCTGAAGTCTATTACCAAAGAAATACATTAATGTATAAGCTTTTCCCTTTTTTTGAACCTAAAAAATACCGCTGTAACAACTGCGAGTTTATCACCAAAGTAGCGCCATGAAGTATTTTGTAACCGGTATTTCTACGGAGGTCGGCAAAACGATAGCTTCCGCCATTATTACGGAAGCTTTGGAAGCCGATTATTGGAAGCCGATTCAGGCCGGGGATTTGGACAATTCCGATAGCCATAAGGTGAAAGACCTTATATCGAATACCAAAACGGTTATCCATCCAAATAGCTATGCCTTGCAAACACCCATGAGTCCGCATGCAGCGGCAGCCATAGATAAGATTGGGATTCAACTGGATAAAATAATCGAACCTAAAACCAAAAACCATTTGGTCATTGAGGGTGCAGGGGGATTGTTAGTGCCTTTGAACGATACGGATACCATTTTAGATGTAATACAACCGGATTATAAGGTCATTGTAGTTTCCAGACATTATTTGGGGAGTATCAATCACAGTCTGCTTACCCTAAATGCGCTTTTGGATAAAGGATTTGAACCGGCAATATTATTTAGCGGTGATGAGCATCCAACTACCGAGGAAATTATTTTAAAAAAGACCAGCCTACCCTATATTGGCCGCATTGCGGAAGAGCCTTCTTTTGACCGGACAGTGATTAAAAAATATGCCGCAATGTTTAAAGACGCATTGTTAACGCTGTAAGCGTTGGTGGATAACAGCATTGTCCACGGTGTCCAAGGGACGGTAATTTTTAAGTAGCTGTAGTTGAATATAAAAATTAGCGGCGTATTGTTTTTTGTCAAAGACCCTTCTGTTTTTTCGGGTAATAATGTGCTTTGGGCGATGTTGCTCTAAAATGAATTGGAGTTCTTCCCCTCCTGTTTTACGGGGGTTGTCGTAGGCGAAAAACATTTCATCTTTTAGAACATTACTGGGCTGTGTTGCTGCCTTGGTCGGTGGAGGGGTATCCAAAAGCCAGTACCCAATATGATACTCGGCAAAATAGAGGCTATCCGTTACCATTCCTTTTTTCTTAAAGTAATTGGGGACCGCAATTCCTTCGCCATTGAAAAAAGTGTGTCGTTCTATTTTATGTTTTAATACGGCATAATATTCCAAATAACTTTCAGCCGGAGCTAGTATAAAAATCAGGAATGCAGCGGCCAATATTTTCTTGGATCTTAAAAAAGGTTTGGCAATCAATATGCCCAATAAAGGTAAGATGATAGGATAAATAAGAATAAGATAATGCCCGTTGATCCGTCCACTTTTTACAAAAGCCAGTATGGTTCCCAAACAAGCAAGGATCAGATAAAAAAATGTGGTATTGGACAAGGTAAATACCTTCTTTTTAAACCCTAGCCAAAACAGTCCGAAAAAAGGAAGAAGATATACTAACAATTTCCATGGGGAATATTCCCGTGCCCCGGCATAAGCCAAGGGTGCTTCAATGACGGAATTCCACCAGAGTATGCCGCTTCCATCATAATAGTAAGGGGCGAATGTTAAGGCAATTATTAAAAGAATCCCTATACCATAGGCAAAAGGAGGAGCTAGGGCATAGATTGATTTTTGTTTCTTCAATTGCATATAGAACAAAGCCAACCCCAAGAATAAGGCAACATAGGCAAGATTTAGTTTTACCATTAGACTGCAGCCTGTCAATATTCCAATAAGAAGAGAAATCCAAATAGAGTTGCCCTTTTTAGTTAATAACCATAAGGCCGGACTAAGAAAAGCCATTGCTATATGTTCGGACATGACCCCTTGCAAACTGCCAAAAAGGCTTTGCAGCACCACACACAATACACCAATATAAATTGCTATTTTCTTTGAAGTTTCCTGTGCAGTCAACTTATAGGTAAAAAAAGCGGTCACGGCTACCAAAACCGTTCCGGCCAAACGTATGGCAATAAAGCTTTTTCCAAAAATGTAGATGATACCCGCAAAAAAGAAAAAGATCAACGGGGGTTTTACATCCCAAAGTACTGTAAACGGAAGGTTTCCCTCTACCAAAGACTGGCCCAGTAAAATAAAGGTGCTTTCATCCCTATCGATATAATCCCTAAAAAAAAAGGGCAAACGTATGGCCAAGGCATAACCAAATAGCAGCAGGAAAACCGTACGCTCGGATAGTTTTTCAAGTTGTGCCAGAATACGCTGCATATTAGGGTTTTTGATGTGCTTTCCAGATACTATACAGGTCTACCCATAGTTTAAAAAAATAAGTCAATTTGACTTTTGATTCCCCTTGGTCTACCCATCGCTTTACGGGCACCTCTTCCATAAGGGGGATAGCATCGGATTTACCATAATGCTTCAATATTCTGCTGAATAGTTCAACATCGAACAACCATTTGGACAACAAAGGTTTGGTAAACGCAATTTCGCCAATTTCAGGGGTAAACACTTTACAACCACATTGGGTGTCGTATACTTTTAGGTCAAGTATCCCAGAAATACAGGTAGCAATAATTCTTCCTGCAAAAAATCTTGAAAACTTTCGTTCTACTACGGAACCAATTTTAAGGATTCTTGATGCAAAAACAAATTGTTTGCCATCCGCTATATAGTGCTTGTACGAATAGCATTCCTCTAAAGAAGTCGCCAAATCTGCATCCAGATACGCCATGGTAGGGGGATTTTTATCGCGAATTAGATGAAGGACCCCTTTACGAACGGACCCCGCTTTTCCAAGATTCTTTTCATTGTTGATAATGCTTACCCGTTCCTCAAATTCTTCTTTGATATGGTTTAGGACCGATTGGGTATTGTCTGAGGATGCATCGTTTACAAAACAGATTTTTGCTTCTTGATGGTTTTTTAAAAAAGATAAAAAAGCATCAATTGGCAGTCTTTCAGCTTCGTTGTAACAAGGTATAATTATAGTCAAGCTTATCTGGCTGGGATTTATACAAAGATAGAGATGATTTTAGCACAGGGAAAACGCAATTAAATTGAAATGCATTACTTCTTTCACCATCTTTGCAAGGTAGTCAAAATGACCGATTTGAAAACTTCAAAAGAAAAAGAAAACTTGGTGCGAAGGGACCAAAAACACCTTTGGCATCCATTGACCCAGCACAAAACAGCCGCTCCTCCATTGGCTATTGTAAAAGCCAAGGGGGCTTTGATTTGGGATGAAGACGGTAAGGAATACATAGACGGAATTGCCTCTTGGTACACGGCCATGTACGGTCATGGAAACGAGGCTATCGCCGCCAAGGTCCAACAGCAAATACAGGAATTGGATTTTGTAATGTTCAGTGGGTTTACGCATAAGCCTGCCATTGAACTTTCGGAAAAGTTGATGGCTATTTTGCCCGATAACCAAGCCAAGATTTTTTTTAATGATAATGGTTCTACAGCTGTTGAAGCTGCCATAAAGATGGCCTTGCAATACCATCATAACAAAAACGATAAGCGGGATACCCTAATCGCCTTTGATGAGGGGTTCCATGGCGATACCTTTGGGGCTATGAGTGCTTCCGGGCTTTCGTCCTACAACGGCCCTTTTGAAGACTTTTTATTAAAAGTAAAACGTGTTCCTACGCCCCAAAAAGAAAACCTTAAGGAAGTAATGGCGCAATTGCGCACCATTTTAAAGGAAAATGCCTGTGCTGCGTTCGTTTTTGAACCCTTGGTGCAAGGAGCGGCCGGAATGAAATTCCATGACGCGGAAGGTTTGGATGGGTTGATAGCCCTTTGTAGAGAAAACGGTGTGCTTTGTATTGCCGATGAGATTATGACCGGCTTTGGAAAAACGGGAAAAAACTTTGCTTCGGACTATCTTGAAAACAAACCGGATATTATTTGTTTGAGCAAGGCCCTAACCGCGGGGATGTTCCCCATGAGTATTACAAGTTGTACCCAAGCGATTTTTGATGCTTTTTTGAGTGATGAGGTCGCCAAAGGCTTTTTCCATGCCCATACCTACAGTGCCCATCCTTTGGGGTGCGCTGCCGCCTTAGCAGGTTTGGAGCTATTACAATCAGAAGAAATTAAGAAGCGACGGAGCTATATACAAAACCAACACCAAGGTTTTGTAGCACGATTAAAAGACCACCCTAAGGTTAAGGATGCCCGTTGTATGGGCGTTATTTTAGCTTTGGAAGTCGATGTTAGAATGGAGCGTTATGGGACGTCTAGGGACCAGCTGTACCGATTTTTTATGGAAAGAGGGGTGAACTTACGTCCGTTAGGAAATACCATTTATACATTACCACCTTACGTGATCACCAACGACCAATTGCAAAAAATATATGATGTGATTATGGACTTATTGGATAGCCTGTAAGCATATTTTTGAAAAACCAGGTTCCGAGCTGCTATTCTTTTGGTGTTGCGTCTTCCAAGAAATTCAACTCTTGGTCTGCAACCTCGACCCGTATTTCATGATAGTTCCAGGTTTCCCCTTTTCCCGTAGCATCAATAAATAGGGTGCCTGTTCCTTTGGGCCCGGAGATGGGGATGGCCATTTTAGCACTTTTATTTCCGTTGATCCAATTGATGTTCCCCTGTACCATACCATCTTTTTCAATGGGCGTCCCTAAAATACCAATGAGTTCTTCATCTTGGTTGATAAGCTCAAAGGCATATTCATATGGCTGGGAATCTTCCATAATTTTAGTAACCCCAAAAAATACGGTAGTAATAAAAACGACAATTAACACCAAGATGGTTAGACATCCCCCAACGGGCACTACCCATTTCCAATTCCGTTTCCACCAGCTGGGTTGTGGGACCAATTCATTGTTCATCCTTTTACGCTTTTATCATTTTTATGAAGGTAAGAACTTTTATTTTTGTACTAAGCTTCAAGCATGTTACAAACACCAATATCAATAACCGCAATTGCTTCTATTTCCTCGTTGGGTGAAACCCCAGAGCAGGTTTGGGAGTCATACACTTTAAACCAACATTTTTTAGAATCAATCAGCATAGCGGATGATGAGGTTTGGGCGGGTGTGCTATCCAATACCTCCAAAAACACTATAAAAGGTATTCGGGATGCAGAGCAAAAGTACAATGCCTTAGATGACTCTGTTTTATATGCCATCTATACGGCCAGGGAAGCAATAAAAATAGCTGGATGGTCAAATAAAGCGGATTTTGGGGTGAACATCGGTTCCTCACGTGGGGCAACTGCGCTTTTTGAAAAGCACCATAACGACTTCTTAACCCAAGGCACTACGGCCACTTTGGCCTCACCAACAACTACTTTGGGCAATATTGCTTCTTGGGTGGCCCATGATCTAAAGACCAAAGGCCCAGATATTTCACACTCCATTACCTGCTCTACGGCCTTACACGCCCTACTTAACGGTGTTGCTTGGATTACCAGTGGATTGACGGATACATTTTTGGTTGGGGGCAGTGAAGCGCCTTTGACGCCATTTACCATTGCCCAAATGAAAGCCTTAAAGATATATTCAAAAGCGGGGGTTTCAACCCCTTCGGGCCATCAGGTCAACCTTGGGAAAGACAAAAAGTATCCCTGTAGGGCCTTGGATATGGAAAAAACCAAAAATACCATGGTCTTGGGTGAGGGTGCGGCCATGGCTTGTTTGGAAAAGGGTATTGTTGCCAATGCCTTGGCAAAAGTAATCGGTATTGGGTATGCTACGGAACCCTTGAAACACAATGTTTCCATCTCTTCGGATGCGGTCTGCTTTCAAGATTCCATGCATATGGCGTTAAAGGGGTTGGACCCCAATTTAGTAGATGTTATTGTGATGCACGCGCCGGGTACGGTAAAAGGGGATTCCTCGGAAAACAATGCGATAAAGAAAGTTTTCTGTAACAAAATTCCTTTTTTGACGACAAACAAATGGAAAGTAGGCCACACCTTTGGAGCCTCTGGGATGCTGAGTATAGAAATGGCGATCCTAATGCTTCAAAAACAAAAGACCATTCCCGTCCCTTATCTTGATTATAAGGATACTCCCAAGGATATCCAATATGTTTTGGTGAATGCCGTAGGTTTTGGTGGAAATGCGGTCTCTATTTTACTTTCTAAATAAGCTTTACGGAACTCCTGTAAAGTCTTATCTTAAACATTTTTTGGCACCGCCAAAGGGTATAATGCACTATGGCTTGCCTTAAAACTAAAATTTATAATCTAAAAATACCTCGTGGGCGTTTCCTGAGGTAGTTTATTAACCAACAATTGTACTGCCATGGAAAACTGGTTCGCCGCTTTGACGCTTTTTGAAAAAATTTATTGGATTACGGCTATTGCAGGTTCGGTCCTGCTGCTTATACTCATTGTCATGACCTTATTTGGTGGTGATGTAGAGGATTTAGGCGATGTGGATGCAGACGTTGAGGGCGATACAGGTATTGGCTTTCAATTTTTATCCTTTAAGAACCTTATGGGCTTTCTAACCATTTTTGGGTGGTCCGGAATCTCGTGTATCGATAATGGACTATCGACCGGCGCAACAATTGCCATATCCGTTTTTTGCGGATTGGTGATGATGTTTGCTATGGCCGCACTGTTTTACTACTTGGCAAGATTGCAAAGTAGTGGAACCCTCAATTTGAAAAATGCTGTGGGACAGATTGGCGAAGTCTATCTTACCATAGGTGCCAACCGCAGTAAAATTGGCAAAGTGAGCGTCAATGTACAAGGCACCTTGCGGGAATTACAGGCATTGACCGATGAGAACCAAGACCTTGTTCAAAGCAATGTCGTAAAAGTCAAGGAAGTTACGGATACCGGAATATTAATTGTTAACCTTTTAAATACATAACCAACATGATAAATATACCCTTACAAATGGGCGGAGGCGCCACTTTAGCGGCGATAGGTTTCGCCATCTTATTTTTCTTCATTATTATCATCTCCTTTATACGGAGGTACAAACGTTGTCCTTCAGACCGTATCCTTGTAGTTTACGGAAAGGTGGGTTCTGGAAATTCTGCCAGATGTATCCATGGTGGGGCCGCCTTTATTTGGCCGGTAATCCAAAGCTATGAGTTTTTGGATTTGACCCCTATTTCCATTGAAGTTGATTTAGCAAATGCGTTGAGCAAACAGAATATTCGTGTCAACGTACCTTCTAGATTTACCATCGGGGTATCTACGGAGCCAGGGATCATGCAAAATGCGGCCGAGCGTTTATTGGGTCTTGGTATGCAAGAGGTGCAAGATTTGGCCAAGGAAATCATTTTTGGACAGTTGCGTTTAGTAGTGGCCTCTATGGATATTGAGGAAATCAATTCGGATAGGGATAAATTCCTGACCAATATTTCCCAGAGTGTGGAATCGGAATTAAAGAAAGTCGGACTTAAACTCATCAACGTGAATATTACGGATATTGTTGATGAATCCGGTTATATCGAAGCTTTGGGTAAAGAAGCGGCGGCACACGCAATCAACGCGGCGCGTAAATCGGTCGCAGAGAAAAACAGGGATGGTTCCATTGGAGAGGCAAATGCGTTACAAGATGAGCGCACCCAAGTAGCTGCAGCAAATGCTAAGGCCGTAGAAGGCGAGAATATAGCAAAAATTAATGTGGCCAACTCAGATTCGTTACGTCGCCAACGAGAGGCTGAGGCAGAACGTACGGCTATTGCATCAGAAAAAGTGCAATCCGCAAAAGCCTTGGAAGAGTCCTATGCTGCGGAGAAGGATGCGGAAATCGCTAGGGCAGAAAGGGAACGCAGTTCCCAAATGGCAGATATTGTGGTCCCGGCCGAGATTGATAAAAAGAAGGTAGAGATCGATGCTGAAGCCGAAGCGGAAATGATACGTAGAAAAGCAAAAGGTGAAGCTGATGCAATTTTGTTCAAAGCGCAGGCGGAAGCACAAGGTATCTTAGAAGTATTGAGCAAACAAGCGGAAGGTCTGGACAAAATTGTTAAGGCTGCTGGGGATAGTCCAAAAGACGCCGTATTACTATTGGTTGCCGACAAGTTGCCAGAGTTGGTTAGAACCCAGGCAGAAGCTATTAAAAACATCAAGATTGATAAGGTTACCGTTTGGGACTCCGGTGCAAAAGGTGAAGATGGTAAAAGCAGCACGGCCAACTTCATTTCCGGAATGTACAAATCCGTACCGCCCTTACAAGAAATGTTCAATATGGCCGGAATGCAGTTGCCAGAATATTTAAAGGGAAAGGATGTTACAACTGGGGATGAAACCCAAGTTGAAGCTAAAAAGTCGACTGCTCCTAAGAAAAAGGATGAATAGAGAGCTTCCCTCCTAATAGGGGACTGAGGGAGGTGTGATTTAAGAAATTCAAAAAGAGCAGCATGTGTGCTCCTTAATTTTGATAAATTACACACCCCTTTGTTCCCTCTTTATAGAGGGGAAACTTCCTCACCTACCCTTCTCAATGATTGAAGTTTAAAGACTTGTTGTAAAATGTAGATCTAAAATGACTGGAGCAGTATTTGGGCTAAATAGGGTTAATGAGGAAAAAAGTAGCGCTCAAGGATAAATCCTGCCCTATGCCAAAACCTCTAAAAAGAGAGTGAAAAATACTGTTGAAATACCTATTTTTGACCTATGACAGCAACACGACATAACTGGACCAAGGAAGAGATTTTGGCGATTTATAATAAGCCCCTCATGGAACTGCTTTATGAAGCGGCTACCGTACATAGGGAACATCACGACCCCAATACCGTTCAGGTCTCCACCCTATTATCCATTAAAACTGGCGGATGCCCGGAAGATTGTGGGTACTGTCCACAAGCCGCCCGGTATCATACCGATATTGAAGGAAACGATTTAATGACCGTTTCCCACGTTAAGGCGCAGGCACTTAGGGCCAAAGCCTCGGGAAGTTCCAGGGTTTGTATGGGTGCTGCTTGGCGTAATGTAAAGGACGGTCCGGAGTTTGATCAAGTTTTGGAAATGGTGCGTACCATCAATAAACTGGATATGGAAGTCTGCTGTACCTTGGGGATGCTTACGGAGAACCAAGCCAACCGTTTGGCAGAAGCAGGACTTTATGCGTATAACCATAACTTGGATACTTCAGAAGATTATTATAAAGATGTGATTTCTACCCGGGCGTTTGAAGACCGTTTGGAAACCATTGATAACGTGCGTAAAAGTAACGTTACCGTATGCAGTGGCGGAATCATAGGTATGGGAGAAGAATTAGCGGATCGCGCCGGTATGTTGGTCGCGTTGGCTTCCCTAAACCCACAACCGGAATCCGTACCGATCAATGCGTTGGTCGCTGTAGAAGGGACACCCATGGAGGCTATGGAACCTATTTCCATTTGGGAAATGATACGCATGGTGGCTACCACCCGTATTGTAATGCCAGAAACCCAAGTACGCCTTTCCGCTGGAAGAACGGAAATGAGCAGGGAAGGGCAGGCCATGTGTTTCTTTGCCGGTGCCAATTCCATTTTTGCCGGGGATAAGTTATTGACCACACCAAACCCAGATGTAAACGAGGATATGGAAATGTTCAAGCTGTTAGGGCTAAACCCGCAAAAGCCGTTTACTAAAGTTTCCCAACCAAAAACGGTGGAGGCTGCAGACTCCGAACTACAGCCCTTGGGAGAAAAACCAAAATGGACCAGACCGGGGCATAAGATTACCCGTAATGAAAATGCAAAATCAGCGTCTAAACTGGTCAGCAAGGAATAGGACACGGCTATCATTGTCCATGCACTTTTCTATTTTAAGTGAAAAGGGACAAAACTCATTACCCAGCCAATAGTTCCCGAAATTGCCATTAAAACGCATATGCCGATTATTTGCTAATTTTGTCGGTTAGAGAAACACTTAGATTTTGGAACTTAACCTTCAACAAATTCCACGGGTCGCTACCCTAACTAAAGAAGAGTTTATACAAAACTACTTTAAACCTCAAAAACCTGTGGTTATTGAGCGTTTTGTTGAAGACTGGCCGGCATTTACCAAATGGAACCTTGATTATATTAAAAGTGTTGCCGGGGAAAAAGAAGTTCCTTTGTATGACGACCGCCCTGTAAAACATGATGAGGGTTTTAATGAACCCCATGCTAAAATGCGGATGGCGGATTATGTAGATCTGCTACAGAAAGGACCTACCAAGTTTCGGATTTTCTTGTGGAACGTTTTAAAAGAGGTTCCCGTGCTACAAAAGGATTTTAGTTATCCAGATTTTGGATTGCGTTTGATGAAGGGTTTGCCCATGCTGTTTTTTGGAGGAACCGATTCGCATACCTTTATGCATTACGATATTGATTTGGCCAACATATTCCATTTTCATTTTGAAGGGATAAAGGAATGTATTTTATTTCCGCAAAGCGAAACCAAACATCTTTATAAAATCCCCCACTCCTTAATTGTGCGTGAGGATATTGATTTTTCAAATCCCGATTTGGAAAAATGGCCCGCCCTTAAACAGGCAAAGGGATTTAAGACAACCTTGGAGCATGGCAATGTCATTTACATTCCAGAAGGGTATTGGCACCATATGAAATACAAAACCCCTGGTTTTTCCATGAGTTTACGGGCTATTGCCCGCAAACCTAAAAACTTTGGAAAGGCTATTTATAACATTTTTTATATGCGACATTTTGATAACCTTATGCGAAGGTTAAAAGGGCAAAAATGGATAGACTGGAAAAATGAACGCGCTGTTATTAAAACCAACAAAGGGCTTGGTTTTGTACGATAAGGGGGCAAAAGCTAAGGATTGGGCACCAACTCCTTAAGTTCTTCATATACTAAATGAGGTTCCCATCCACGGTACAAGAGGTAATCTGCTAGTTTTTTACGTTTCTTTTGAATATTGGTTTCAGTAATTTGCTGTAGTCTTTTTTTGGCAAGGGCATCCAGCGTTTCCAAATAGACGGTATCATCAATTTCCTGTAAAGCGGTTTTGATGTTAAACCTGGAAATCTGTCGTTGTTTAAGTTCGTTCACAATCCGGTTTCTACCCCATTTTTTAATCTTGAATTTTCCCCGCGCAAAACTTTGTGCAAAGCGCTCCTCGTTCAAATAATTTTCTTGGATCAAGTGGTTTATAATAAGGTCAACGGCTTCTGGAATCATGTTCATATCCTTAAGCTTTTGGACCACCTCTTTATGGCAACGTTCTTGGTAGGCACAATAGGCTTCCAATTTTTTGGTGGCTTCCGTTACCGAGTATGCTTTTGAATGCAACATGAACTATCTAAAGTTAGCAAATAGTAAGGCTGCCATGACTACTAAGGCAAGCATAATGACCGTGAAGAGGGCAAACATGATAAGGAATAGGAGTAAATTTAAAATGGCTTTCCCAATAGTTAGACGATATAATTTTCCAAAAACATAAGCATGATGGAACCAAAGTGCCACCGTAGCAAGGGTATATACAAGAGGATGGCTAACAAGGCTCAAGTAAAAGAAAACAAGGGCGATTATGAATCCTGTTCCCTGGATATAGGCATTAAAGATGAGGTGCTCTGCGTAGTGATACGTTTTGCGATAAATAACATAAGTAAATAAGGAATATAACGGTATAAGGAGTAGGGTAACGATATTGAAATATTTTAGAATTTCTGACTGAACGTGATCCACGCGCTCCAAGTCCAAATTTTTAACGCCAACACCCTTGTTGTGTTCCAACATTTGCATGTTGAAGGCTTGGAGATCCTCCATGAAATTGTCCAAAAAAAGCGTAAATGTGAATAAAACCAAAGTTGCCCCAATAATCAGAAAAGTAAACGGATGCACATATCGCTTTCGCACCCCGGACACATATTCGTTAAGAACCACATGTGGTTTTATAACTAAAGCGCGTAGGGTAACAAAGTATTTATTGTCCCAGCCAAAAATGGTTTCCGCCACTTCTGTTGTAATTCGCTTGAGCGTAATTCTTTGCGTTACCACTTTAGCTCCGCAGCTAGCACAGAACGCTGCTTCCTTTGCTAAGCTTTCATCACAATTAAGGCAGTTGGTCATTGAAAAAAGTATTTCCCCAAAACTTTGAATTTACGAAAAAAGAACAAGCTGGTTCAAACAAAAAAAGCGACCCCATTGCTGGAGTCGCTTTTTGCTATCTAAGGGTTTTACCTTCTTTATCTTTAAATCGATATTCAAGATACGTATAGGCATCCCGGGGTTGGATCTTAACCCACTTTTTATGTTCCAAATACCATTTTTGGCGTATGGACGGAAATCCTTTGGAAATGTAAGCCGCAATAAAAGGATGTATGTTCAATACAATGCCTTTGTTCTTATTGGGACCTTTAAGGATTTTTTCCAGCTCAAAATTTATTTTGTCGATAAGCACAATTGGTGCTTCCACCTCTACACCGGAACCGTTGGGGTTTTCCTCACTGGTTTTGATGTTCATTTCTGGCCGTACCCGCTGGCGGGTAATCTGTACCAATCCAAATTTACTTGGTGGTAAGATCTTGTGTTTGGCCCGATCGTCTTTCATTTCATCCCTAAGATGATCAAAAAGTTTTCTACGGTGGTCGCCTCTGGTCATATCAATGAAATCAACAACTATGATTCCACCCATATCACGTAAACGTAGCTGTCTGGCAATTTCCGTTGCCGCCAGCATATTTACTTCCAGTGCGGTATCTTCTTGGTTTTTGGCCTTATTGGAACGGTTACCGCTATTGACATCAATAACGTGCAATGCTTCCGTATGTTCAATAACAAGGTAAGCACCTTTGCTCATTGTAGCCGTTTTTCCAAAAGAGGTTTTAATCTGTCGTTCAATCCCAAATTTCTCATAAATTGGGGCAGAACCGGTGTATCGCTTAACTATTGAAGCTTTTTCCGGGGCGATTTCCATTACGTAATCTTTAATGTTATCAAAGAGTTCTTCATCATCCACATGGATGCCCGTAAAGGAATCATTGAACACATCCCTTAAAATTGAAGATGCCCTGTTGAGCTCTATCAATACTTTGGAAGGGTGCTCTGCTTTGTGAAGCGTTTTGCACATTGCTGTCCACTTGTCTAACAAGTTTTGCAAATCTTTATCTAATTCTGCTACTTTTTTGCCTTCTGCAACGGTGCGTATAATTACGCCAAATCCTTTGGGCTTGATACTCTTTACGAGTCTTTTAAGCCTGCTTTTTTCTTCATTGCTTCCAATTTTTTGTGAAACGGAAACACGATCAGAAAAGGGAACCATGACCAAGTAACGTCCAGCTATAGATAACTCTGAACTAATTCTTGGTCCCTTGGTGGATATGGGTTCTTTTACAATTTGCACCAATATGGATTGATTGGCCTTAATAACTTGGTTAATAGCGCCATTCTTATCAATATCTTTTTCAAATGGAAAGTTCTTTAGGGAAAAATCTTTTAGTTTTCCTGTACGTGTAAGCTTAATGAACTTAAGTAGGGACGATAGCTGTGGGCCAAGGTCATGATAATGCAGAAAGGCATCTTTTTCATAACCAACATTTACGAAGGCTGCATTTAGGCCCGTAACGGGTTTTCTTATTTTGGCAAGGAAAATATCCCCAACCGAAAAGCTATTATCATCGTCTTCTTTATGAAGCTCAATAAGTTTTCCATCTTTTAATAAGGCAAAATCGACAGCATCGGAACTAGATCTTACGATTAATTCTCTATTCACCTGTTTCGATTTTTATCCGCCTTAAGCGGATAGGTTAAACGTTATATATTGGTCGGTTTTGAACCGATCAAGTACTATTTGTATACCACTATGTCAAGGAACGTATTAAAATGAAAAAGTAGTCTTACACAGACTACTTCTTCTTGTGTCGGTTAGCTCTTCTGCGTTTCTTACGCTTATGGGTAGCTACCTTATGTCTTTTTCTCTTTTTTCCACTCGGCATATTAGCGTTGCTTTATCGTTAGTAATTTATTTTACCTGTACGTTACTCTTTACACCCTCTACAAAAACCTTTGCAGGCTTAAATGCAGGAATATTGTGCGCAGGAATTTTAATAGTTGTGTTTTTGGAAATATTTCTTCCTGTCTTCTCAGCTCTCGTCTTAATAATAAAGCTGCCAAAACCTCTTAAATAAACATTATCACCGTTCTCCAAGGATGTCTTAACCTCTTCCATAAAGGATTCAACCGTAGCTTGGACGTCTCCTTTTTCAATACCCAGCTTCTCTGAGATTTTAGATACAATATCCGCTTTCGTCATTTTGTATTTATATTTTCGTTTTTTTTAGGCTTGCAAATATATAAATGTTTTATATAAAGCCCTAAATTTTAAGTATATAAACTGCTAGTTTAAGCAGTTAGTATTTTACGCTATGGATTTTTCTGAAAAAATTTTGTCTTGGTACGCTGAAAACCAACGGACTTTACCGTGGAGAAGTTCCAAAGATCCCTATAGAATATGGTTGTCCGAGGTCATGCTACAACAGACCCGGGTGGCCCAAGGGCTCCCCTACTATGAAAAATTTGTGGAAGCTTTCCCTACGGTGGAAGATATGGCAGCGGCAAGCGAGGGGAAAATTTTGAAATTATGGCAAGGCTTGGGCTATTATTCCCGGGCAAGGAACATGCATGCCACATCCAAGGTCATCGTATCGGAACATAACGGCAAATTCCCAAGAACCTATGCCGGACTCATACAATTGAAAGGTGTGGGCGATTATACGGCCAGTGCCATCGCATCCATTTGCTTTAATGAACCGGAACCTGTGGTAGATGGTAATGTATACCGGGTCTTGGCCCGTTATTTTGGATTGGGACTTCCTATAAACTCAACGGCCGGCATCAAACAATTCAAACAATTGGCCAGGGAGGTAATGCATACCAAAAACATTAGGGATTACAATCAAGCTATCATGGAATTTGGGGCCATCCAATGCGCCCCCAAAAAGCCTTACTGCCTGCATTGTCCTTTAAATGATAGTTGTGCTGCGCTTAAGGAAAACAAAGTGAATGAACTGCCCGTAAAGTTAAAAAAGACCAAGGTCAAACAACGGTTTTTCAATTATCTGGTTGTACAGGATCCAAAGAAACAAACACTTTTGGAGCAACGCTTGGGTAAGGGAATTTGGGAAAATTTATATCAATTTCCATTGATAGAGTACCCAGGGGCCACTCTGGTTGAAAAAAAGGAGGTCGTGCAAAAATTGCCTGGACTTTCCGTAGGGCAAATTTCACTCTTTAATAAAATACCCATAGTCCATAAATTGTCACATCAACATTTGAACACCAATTTTTGGGTCGTTGGTGTGAACGAAACGCTTTTGGAAGGAATTCCATGGGATGAAGTGATCGATTATCCCGTCCCTGTTTTGATTGCGGAATTCATCAAAACCTTTAAAATTTAGTACTTTTGATATACTATGAGTGGAACAGTAAACAAAGTGATGCTAATTGGGCATTTGGGAGATGAGGTAAAGGTTCATTATTTTGAAGGTGGCGGTTGTATTGGAAGGTTTCCGTTGGCTACCAACGAAACCTACACCAGCAAGCAAACCGGTGAAAAAGTGACCAATACCGATTGGCATAACGTAGTGGTTAGGAACAAAGCCGCCGAGATTTGTGAAAAGTACTTAAGTAAAGGGGATAAGGTATATGTAGAAGGTCGTTTAAAGAACAGGCAATGGCAAGGGGAAGACGGTAATACGCGTTACACCACGGAAGTGCATGTTCAAGACTTTACTTTTTTGACCAATAAGAACGAACCTGGACAGCCAATGCAGTCCACACAATCCAATGCCAACACCCCAGCACCAGCTGCACCACAACAACCAACTGCCGATCAACCGGCGGAAGAGGAGGACGATTTACCATTTTAACCTAGTATAAACAAGCTACAATTCTTTGGACCCGGACCCTTTTAGTTTACCATTGGCAAGTATAGCCGTCAATGGGATTTTTATAGTAAAGTTACTGGTACTCTTACTTTTATTAATGGGTTCCGCACTTATTTCCGGAGCCGAAGTGGCACTGTTTGGTTTGTCACAAACGCAGCTTAAGGAAATTGAGGAAGGAAATACCACCCGTGGGAAAATCATTCTAAAACTGCTTACCCGACCAAAAAAACTACTTGCCACCATATTGATTGCGAACAATGCCATCAATATTGGTATCGTTTTACTTTTTAGTTCCATTGGCGATACCTTGTTCTCCAAAATAGACCAAACGCTTTTTGGCATAATTTCCGTGCGTTTTGTATTGGAGGTGTTGGTGGCTACTTTTTTAATTTTGATGTTCGGGGAAATCCTTCCTAAAATATATGCCAATAGAAACAAGGTGCGGTTTTCCAATTTTATGGCATTGCCCTTGCGTTTTTTTGATGCGCTTTTTACGCCGTTCAGCATGCCTATGCGTTCTGCGACCCTGTTTTTACAGGAGAAGTTGGGAAGGCAGAAATCCAACCTAAGCGTTAACCATTTGTCCCAGGCCTTAGAACTGACCTCTGAAGGGGACACCACCAAGGAGGAACAAAAAATATTGGAGGGCATCGTCTCTTTTGGGAATACGGATACCAAACAGGTGATGCGCCCAAGGATAGACATCTTTGCCTTAAATGAGGAGATGAAGTTTGTGGAGGTCATGGAGGAAATCAAAAAGAACGGCTATTCCAGGATTCCGGTATTTTCAGACAATATGGACAACGTTCTTGGGGTACTTTATGTAAAGGACCTGCTACCTTATATTGACCGAAAATCGTTCAATTGGATGAGCTTGATACGGGAACCTTATTTTGTGCCGGAAAACAAAAAATTGGACGACTTGTTGTTGGAGTTCCAAGAGCAAAAAAAGCACTTGGCCATTGTAGTCGATGAGTATGGTGGGACATCTGGTATTGTAACTTTAGAGGATATCATTGAGGAAATCGTTGGGGATATTAGCGACGAGTTTGACGATGAGGATTTGATTTATTCCAAGCTGGATGACCATACGTATGTTTTTGAAGGGAAAACCACGCTAAAGGATTTCTACAGGGTTACCAAATTGGAGGACGAAGATGAATTTGAACAACAAAAAGGGGAGTCGGAAACTATTGCCGGGTTTGTGTTGGAGATTTCGGGCGGTTTTCCAAAAAGAGGGGAAAAAGTACAGTTCAATACCTACCAGTTTACGATAGAAAGTTTGGATAAAAAACGTTTGAAACAGATAAAAGTAAAATTACCAAATGAAGTATAACCGTATCATCATAGTTTGCCTTTTCTTGGGATGTATCGGCTGTAAGGAAGAGGTGTTGCCAAAACCAAGGGCCATGCTAAGCTTAAACTTTCCCAAGGCCATGTATAAAAAGGTCGATGGAGCCTGTCCGTTTTCGTTTGAGCGTAACAGTTTGTCCGCAATAAAGTCTGGTCAAAATTGCGCTTTAGTCCTTGATTATGGGGATATGAAAGGCTCTATTTACATTACCTATAGGCCAATAGAAGATAATTTGAAAAAACTATTGACGGACGCCCAAAAACTATCCTACGAACATGTTTCAAAAGCTGATAATATTTTGGAACAACCTTTTGTAAATGAAGGGGGTAAGGTATACGGAATGTTCTACGAACTTACGGGAAATGCTGCCTCCCAATCCCAATTCTATGTAACGGATAGCATCAACCATTTTGTAACGGGATCGCTGTACTTCTACAGCAAGCCCAATTACGATTCCATTTTGCCGGCAGCAGTCTACCTGCAGAATGATATCAGAAAGATTATGGAGACCTTAGCATGGAAATGATTTGGTTAAAAGCTATTTTTTCAACAGTTTTTCAGCCCTTTCCATACTGCTATTGATTTGCTCTTTGAGTGCCTTTACTTTCTCCTCTTCTTCATTAAGCCATTCCTTTTTTTGTGGGGTAAGTGCTTTGCCGTTCAAAATTTCGTCAGAATCAAAACGCTCCCCAAAATTACGCATCCAGGTCATCATGGATTTGTGGCTTTCCTGTAAATCCTTCATGGCAGTTTCATAGTTTTTACCCACTTCCGTAGTGTCCACCTTACTTTTTAACGCCATCACTAACTGGGATAGCTTGCCCATTTTAGGCATAACTTCATCATGTATAATCATTACTTCTTCCATTTGGCTAGTTTCTTCCGCTTCCTTTTTTTCCTGCTTACAAGATTGAAATAACACTAGGGCCAGCAATACAACTATAATTCTCATTTTTTCCTTTTTTATGGGCACCGCCAAAGGGAATACTGCCCTAAGACACGATTCGAAATTAAAATTCAGTTTGGTATAACTACCTCGCGGGCTTGCCCTGAGGTAGCTTATTACAAAGTAAAATTACGGTATAAAGGGCAATAGAAATGAATTTAAGCCCGACTTTTGCGCTTTAAATACAACGCTTTGGCTTTACCGAACAAGAAGTGGGTTTATCTTTTTGTACTATCCATAATTTGGGGCACGTCCTATATTCTTATAAAGAAAGGGCTTCAAGGGTTTTCGCCTTTACAGCTAGGCGCCGTACGAATCGTATTGGCCGGATTTTTTCTTTTTTTGATCGGGTTTAAATCCATTAAAAACATTTCGAATACGGAATGGAAGTGGGTTACGTTATCCGGGTTTTTGGGCAGTTTTTTTCCCATGTTTCTTTTTGCATTTGCGGAAATGGAAATAGACAGTAGTATTGCTGCAATTCTAAATTCATTAGTGCCATTGTTCACCCTTATTTTTGGCCTGGTTGTTTTTGGGGTACATTTCACCAAGAATCAGTTTTTTGGAGTGCTAGTGGGCTTATTTGGCGCTTCTTTGCTCATATTTTTTGGAAGTAAGGTCAACCCCAACCAGAACTATTGGTATGCGGGCCTAGTTATTTTAGCGGCTATTGGGTATGCTTGTAACGCCAATATCATTAAAAGCAAATTGCTGAATGTAAGCCCTATGGGTATAGCCGTGGGCAATTTTGCCACTATTATAATACCTGGGTTGGTTGTATTGCTCTTTTCGGGTTTTTTTAACAAGGAAGTAAGCACCGGGGAATTCTTTTGGAGTTCCTTAGGCTATATCGCCTTACTCTGTATTGTGGGTACTTGTGTGGCCAAGGTAATGTTCAACAAACTGGTCCAAATGTCATCTGCCGTTTTTTCCGTTTCCGTAACCTATCTGATACCTATTGTTGGGGTGTTCTGGGGTGCCTTGGATGGAGAGCAATTTTCATTTAAGCAGGGGCTTGCCGCCCT